>JBHLKB010000056.1:0-10598 GCA_048887205.1 Candidatus Hodarchaeota archaeon | reverse complement strand
GCTAACTTAGATATGGTTTCTTTAAGTATTCAACAAATAACTAATAAACTTTTAGCAGCAGATTTTGATGATAAGGACGATGAAGACGGATAGTTTTTGTTTCCTAATATCTTCAAACTCCCCAATCCACCTGGAGATTTGTCATTAGCCGGCGAAACACAATTATTCACATTTTTTTATTTTGGTTAATTGGAAATATCCTATCTATGGATAAGACTCAAAAAAATCTGTTAATAAGGAAATTAAGATTTGACAAAAATATTTAAATGTAGTCACCTCACATAATAATATACTCTTTTGTATAATACAATCTAATAACAAAAATAGTTTATGAAGATGAAAATTCATCATAGGAAATTTAGGAAGGATAGAAATAGAAGCTTTCTGCTGCTAATTTTTTGTCTTATTGTCATACTGTCTTTCAATTTTTCAACGCTTTTAAATAAAATTCAAATAGAAAAATTACCAACCAGAATTGATGATGTCACTATTAGCACAGTTTTTCCTGAAATATGGAATGAAACTTGGGGGTATTCCTCACAGGATTGGGGCACATGTGTAGCATTAGATAATGAGAGTAACATAATCGTGGGTGGTGAAAGCCCTAACTCAGGTCAACGACATATATTTCTTGTCAAATACGATTCAAGCGGTACTCAATTATGGAATAAAACATGGAGTAAAAATTCTCATGATGAGACTTATGATATTGTTTTAGATAGCGAAAATAACATTTACTCAGCAGGAAGAACAGGACCTTATGGAACTACAGGTAAAGTAATGTTGTTAATAAAGTTCAACTCCACTGGTGATGAGATATGGCACCGTGATTGGGGTGGTTCGAATGAACAAGGTGCTCGAGCCATTGGGTTGGATAGTAATGAAGATATATATGTAACAGGCAGAGCTTCTAATAACGATACATTCCTACGAAAATATAATTCAAGTGGAGATCTTCAATGGTCAAGAGAATGGGGGGGTGGGGGAAGTGGATACGAAAATTGGCCAGGAGTTTATGGAATGACTATAGATAGCGAAGATAATATTTATATTACAGGAAGAACCATTAATTTGGGTCCAGGGGGAATGGATATGTTTCTTTTAAAATATAATACTACTGGGGACCTCCAATGGGCTGAAACCTGGGGTTATTCTGGAGATGAAAGAGGTTATGATGTCGAATTAGATTCGAATAATGATCTTTTTGTAACCTGTTTTTCGTCATCCACCAACATACTTTACTTAATTAAATTTGGTTCAGACGGCTCCCAAATATGGAATAGAACGATATCTACTTTTTCTATTGAAGGAGCTTTTGAATTGGATATTAATAAAGCAGATATGCTTTTTGTAGCTGGTACCAAACCTGACAATAATCAAGATATTTTTCTTTTAGTCTTAGATTATGATGGGGGAATTTACAAATATATTAACTGGAGTTTAAGCGGGTTAGAATCAGGATTGGATATAACAATAACTAAGAATAGTGAAATATACATGACCGGGATAACTAATAGTATTGGTGCCGGCAATTGGGATATGCTATTAATAAAATATACCTCAATGAATAAGTTTATTGTCGATCAAATCTATATTGATGACAATGCATCAGGCGTAGGAGCACATAATTGGACTTGGGCAAGTAACCAATTTTGGTGTTCTGGTTCGGGAACAATTTCTGATCCTTATGTAATTAAAAATTTAATGATAGATGCTAATGGTTCAGGATCATGCATATTAATTGAAAATTCCACTAAAGCTTTTACGATTGAAAAATGCATACTTTTTAATGCAAGCGAAAGATTCCAAGCTGGTATTTATCTGGATAATGTATCTAATGGGTTTTTATTTAACAATACTTGTTCAGGGAACGGTCGAGGGATCCGGTTAAATCAACAGAGTAATAATAATATTGTTTTGGGAAATAATGTTAGTAATAATAAACATGCGGGAATATATTTAAGATACAATTGCGAAAATAACATTATTTCAGAAAATGTATGTAAACATAGCTCTGAAGGTCATGGGATATATTTTAGATCTGATTGTATTAATAATACTCTTACGAAAAATATTATTAGTTATAATGATAAAAGGGGGATATGGTTAGAACATCGATCTCATAATAATACGATTTTAAGTAATACACTTCTTAGAAATGGATGGGCGGGTATATCCATCAATGATACCGCACCAGATAATAGTAATGATAATAAAATTTATCTAAATCAGTTCATAGAAAATGGAATTGGAAGTTTTGAAATAAATCTTCAAGCAGTTGACAATGGGAATCAAAATAAATGGGATAATGGGACAATTGGTAATTATTGGTCTGATTATGGTGGTATTGATACTAATGATGATGGGATTGGTGATTCTTCCTATAGCATAAGTGGAACTGCAGCAAGTCAAGATAACTACCCAATTTGGGATGATGGCCCTGATATCCCAACTTTATATATTGATGGATTGGCGTCTGGTGTAGGGGCTCAGAATTGGACGTGGGCTAGCAGCAAAACATGGTGTTCCGGTACAGGAACGTTTAAAGATCCTTACATAATTAAGGATTTAGTAATTAATGGAGTGGGAACGGACACTTGTATTGACATTTTGAATTCAGATGTCTACTTTGTAATTCAAAACTGTACTTGTTTCAATTCTGGAGGTGGTTCAGCTCCTTTTTATAATGCAGGTATACGATTTTATAATGTTTCCAATGGTAAACTAATTAAAAATAATTGTAATAATAATCAGTGGGGCGGAATACGACTATATTATGAATGTGATAACAATACAATAATATATAATATTGTTAATAATTCATACAATGGCATTTATTTACGAGATGGATGCAATAATAATTCTGTCATTAATAACATTTGTATTGATAATTCCCAAGAAGGAATGGAATTATATGATAACTGCGATTACAATAATATTACAACTAATACTTTGCATTCCAATGATAGGACAGGACTCAGGATAAATTTAGGATGTGACTACAATATTATTTATAACAATACAATTACTGAAAATACTCAGGAGGGCATCAGATTTGTATCAGCATGCATTGGAAATACAATTTATAAAAATAATATTTCAAATAATCCCGGTACCGGACTACAATTGGACAGTAATACTAATGTCACTTTAATCTATCATAATGAGTTTGTAAATAACACCATTCAAGCTCACGATAGTGGCACGAATAATCAGTGGGATAATGGAATAATAGGAAATTATTGGTCTGATTACGGTGGTGATGATGCGAATGATAATGGTATTGGCGACGTCCCCTATGATAATATAACGGGTTCTGTGGGAAATCAAGATAATTATCCAATTTGGGAAGATGGAGATGACTTATTCCCAAGTATTTTAATTTTAGAGCCAACTCCATATCAACTCTTTGAAATTAATGCTCCTGACTTTACTGTGGAAATTACTGATAGAAGCCTTCATACAATGTGGTATACCCTTGACAATGGATTAAATAATTTTACATTCACTTCAAATGAATCAATTTATCAACCAGCATGGAACTTAAAATCTAATGGTACAGTTACAATTATTTTTTACGCAAATGATACAGTTGGACATACATCATCAAAGGAAGTTATAGTTAGAAAAGATATTGATGCACCAGAAATTTCTATACTTAACCCTTCTTTGAATGATATTTTTAAAATTGCTCCTGCTTATGAAGTCACTGTTGTTGATGGAAACTTAGATAAGATTTGGTACACTCTTAATGATGGAGAAAATTATTTTATCGATACTGAACTTACAGGTATAATCAATCAAGAGCTTTGGGATGAGCTCCCTAATGGATATGTTACTATAAAATTCTATGCTAATGATACTTTTGGACATCTTGACTTTGATGAGGTAATAGTCGTCAAGGATGCTCCAACGCCAGGAAAAGGAACTATCCCGAGTTATAACTTATTTGTACTACTCGGAATTATCAGTCTGATGGCTCTTATTGTGATAAAATTTAAACTTAATAAATAAGTCAATTATCTCTTTGCTTATATTACAACCGAAGATGTAAATGAAATTGTCTCACGGCTCTCTAAAAAATAAAAGATTTTGAAGTAGATAAAAGAGCTTAGTGGCTTAGATCCTCACTGTATTTATATAACTCACATGTTTAGTTAATTATATTCTTTCAGAAATTAAAGCTGAATTATGAACCTATTAACTTTTTTAATAGTGACAAATTTGATAAATTTATGAAATCTAATGAAAATGATCCAACTGCTCCAAAAAAATGCCCTAAATGTGGTAGTGGATTAGAGGAGCGCGAAGGTAAATATGGAAAATTCTTGGGTTGCACCAACTTCCCACAATGTAGATATACTTATGATCTGAGTATTGATACTACTAATATAGAATGTCCTGATTGCGGAAAAAATTTAAGATTCCGTGGTGGTAAATATGGGAGATTTTTGAGTTGTAGTGGTTTTCCTGATTGCAAATTTGCGTTTAATCCAGAATTTAAGGATCATCCGGATATTTATTGCCCTTTATGTAGCAAAACTCTAGAATTACAAACAAGTGAGAATAATAAATATTTAATTTGTGCTGGATCCCCAGATTGTAATTTTATCTTAGAATGGGTTGATGATGAGGTAGAACTTGGAAAAAGACAAGTTTATCCCAAATGCCCAAAATGTAATAATGATTTAGTGAAACGAAGAGGGAAACATGGCTTTTTCTTAAGTTGTAGTACCTATCCTCAATGCAATTTTGCCTTTAATCCAGAATTTGAAGATCGTGAAAATATATTCTGCCCTGAATGTGGAAGAACATTAAATGTAAGAATGGGAAAATATGGAAAATTTGTTGGATGTTCTGGGTTTCCTGAATGTAAATATACATTTGATCTGAGGAATTAAAGGTTTTTTTATAATTATTATTTTGTATCAATATGAAAAATCATTATTTGTTTACACTTTTTCTCTTTATAAACAATGATATGATTTTAATTTATGAAAATGACAATCACTGATCAATTAACTTTCAAAAGAAAATTTAATATAAGTCGATATATTAATAACCAGCTCTCTGTTATTATTCACGGTTTTAGTGGTGAACCAATAGCTGAGCTTTCAATAATGACTGATTCAGTAGAACTTGCTCCAAATGAATTTATCCTAAAAGATTACTCTGAGAATGAATATTTGGTGCAAGAGTGCTATGATTCAAATTTGTTTACTCCAACAGATAGATTTGTATTAATTGGTTCACATTTATGCACTATATGTCAGATTAGATCGGAAGTATGAAATTGTTGTAATGTTTTTACTAAATCAGTTGACTCATTTGCACTTAAAATTAACTTTTTCTTGGTACGGGTCATTCCTACATAAAGTAATTGGCGATCTTTATCAGATCTATATGTATTGACTTCGGGGATGATGATGGTATCCGCTTCCAATCCTTTCGTTCCATGAAGGGTACCGATCAATAATCCAGGAGTTTTATAATCATATTCCATTAAATCTTTCCAATTAATATGCAATCTTCTTAAATAATCAAAAAATGGATGCTCATAATTTCTATTTGCCATGTTATACTTGAATAATACCAAAATTTCTTGTGGAGACTTCAAAAGATTACTAATTTTATCAGCAAGCTTTCTGTACTCCTCATCTCGAGTTCTTGATAAAATAAATTCAAATATCCCGTGTATTCCTATAAATTCTTCTGTTGCCAGAAACTCGTCAAACTTTCCTATTAATTCTTTTATAGTTTGAGGTAACGTTTCTTGAGCTATAAATCCTATTTCAATAGGAGTTCGATAGGATTTCTGAAATCTTCTTACCCTACCCCTCGCTTGGATTCCCACACTCGACCAGGTAAACCTTTTCCTGGCATATATTCCTTGAAGGCCATCGCACGTAATTAATAAAGAGCTGGTTCCAGGATTTAAGACCTCCATTATGGATTTAAACCAACTTTGCTCAAAATCTTGAGCTTCATCAATTAGAATTGCATCATAAGTAATCTTGTCTTCACCAAGAGCTGTTAGCATTTCTGTTAACATACTTGGCACTATTTCTCTAAAAAATTCATCAAAGGCATCTTTACTTCTAGCTTTTTCTTCTGCTTCCAAATACATTCTCGAATACTCATTATCAGCACTTAGAATATAATGTCTAGCCCATGCATGGTAATTATTAATTGTAATATCAGAATCATAATCTTGAGGATTTAAAAGGTGAAAAAGTAGCATTTTTAATCGTTTGTTAAAACATAACACAAGAATCTTCCAATTTGGATGCCGTTTAGCCAAAATTCTTGTACGAGCAATTAATAGTACAGTTTTTCCACTGCCTGCAACCCCGAATATTAATCTATGGCCTTCCCCCATTTCTCTTGCTAAACGTTCTTGGTCTTCGTCTAAAAGTTTAATCCTATCTTCAATTGAAAAATATTCAAGTAAATCAGTCTGTTTTAAATCAGGTAATCGACAGGTCGGAATAATGTTTGCTCTTAGCACACGAAATTGTTCTTCAGAAAGATTTGCGCTCACGGGTATAATACTAATCATAAATTCTTCAAAATTTTCGTTCTTCCGCAAAGTTTCTTTAAAACATACATGAACTTTACTTGGAATAAGCGCTCGAATTCCACCAGCGGCATAACTTTTCTCTGAAATTTGACTGAATGCTACTAGTCGTGTTATAGGAACATAAACGTCCTCCGGAAAGTGGCAATATCCGATTCGATCTTTGATGGCACGCCAATATTGATAGAGTTGATCAAAGGGATTTTCTAGAAATATTGGTTTCTCATCTTCTAATTTTTCCCATTTACCCGTTTTTGGTGTAGACTTTAGATATCTTTCGGAGTAATCTTTAACTTCTACAATTAGGATTCCATGCTGTGGAGAAAGAATTACGAAATCTGGATGTAAATCTCCAATGTATGGTTCGAAATAGGCAATTACATGACTTTGTTTATCAAAAAAATTAACAATCCGGTTATAGACCATCCGCTCTCCGTCAGTCGCCGTTGAAGGAGGTTTAGTTAGGAAATTTACCATAACTTAATAGAAATTTTTTATTTTATTGAATAGTTTCTCTTTAACAAGATATCCAGAGTTTTGAATTATAATTATATAATCAACTCTCTTCCTTATAAAATTTGAGAAGAAATTAGAGTTCCTTAGAATTTAATTGATTATTTAATAATTTAGAAAATTAAATGGTCAAATTAAGTTAATATTAAAGTTATTTGATACAACTTACAAGAAAAATTTATTTCAAATAAAGGAAAAAATCATATATATATCATTTTATTTTTAAATTTCTTAATATATTAAAGAAAAAATTAACTGATGGAATTAAAAACCATATTCAGCCCGGATAAAATTGGAAATGTAGAAATAAAGAACCGAATTGTCAGGTCGGCTACTTTTGAGCATAGAGCTGAAAAATATGGATATGTTGGTCAAAAGATACTTGACATGTATGATGAATTAGCACGTGGGGGAACAGGTTTAATTATTACTGGATTTACCGGAATAGATCCGAGTGCAACAGGAAGCCCTTATCAACTTCGATTAGATAATGACTCCTATATTCCAGGACACAAAAAATTAGTCAAATTAGTTCATGATCAACCGGATGTTAAGCTAGCTATCCAGATAGTTCATATGGGGCGACAATGTGAACATCCAAAATATACTCCTATCGCACCTTCTCCAATTCCAGAAAAAACGACAGGTTTAACACCAAGAGAACTAAGTATTGAAGAAATCTATGAATTAATTAAAAAATTTAAAGAAACAGCTATTCGAGCTTATGAATGCGAATATGATATGGTCCAGCTCCATGCATCTCATGGGTATCTTCTAAGTAATTTCGTTTCACCTTATACAAACAAACGTAAGGATGAATTTGGGGGAACTATTCAAAATATGGCTAGAATTCTTGTAGAAATCTTCAATCAAATTAGAGATGAGCTTGGAAAAAAATTCCCAATAACAGTCAAACTCCAAACCGACGATTCAGTACCTGGGGGTCTTACATTAGACACGAGTTCAAAAATAGCAGGGATTCTTGCCAATACTGGGTATGAGGCGATTGAACCTAGTGGAGGGATTTATGAAAGCCAATTAGCCCATAGAAATCCTTATCCTTGCAAAATGATTAAATCACCTGAGGATGAAAACTATTTTTTATCCACAGCTAAAATGATAAAACCGTTAATGAAGAAATCAAAATTGATTCTTGTAGGAGGGATAAAAAATCCACTCTCTGCAGAAAAAATACTTAATGAAAACCACGCAGATTTCATTTCAATGTGTCGCCCTTTGATATACGAACCTGATTTACCCAATCGTTGGAAAAGTGGTGACATTTCACCAGCAAAATGTACAAGTTGTAATTCTTGCTTAGTGGTAATGAGAACAGGACCGGTATATTGCGTTACCAAGACTAATTTAGAAAAAAAAACATAAACCCAAATAAAAATAAAAAAGATATAAATAAAATATCTAAGCTCCTTTATCCTTGTAATCTTTTAATAGATAATCTAAATTTATAAATGAAAAGCAAGTATTTCTTTATTAGAAAAGTTGCTGATCTTTATGGAAAAAGAAAGCTTATTAAAAATTCATCTTTATTTTTTTGGTATTTTGAATATATTTGAGAATCTCCTACACATTGGGGATGTTATAATAATGGGTGCTATGGGTATAATCCTGCTTATAATTTATCCATGGAATCTAAAAGAATTTTTATCTTATAAAATGGTTAAAAAATAATATCCCATTGATTTACTAGGAATACAAATTCTGACTTTTTCTAAAGAAATCGTTTCTTCAGGGTGTTTGTGAAAAAACCAGATATTAAGATAAGGATTTTTCCAAAATCTTTTTCAGATTTTGTCCTTCTTCGATCATGTGTTGAGATATTTTTTGCAATGTTTTCTTAGCAACTTTCGAGAGTAATTTACCCATGTGAAAGTCTAGAGTTGCGGTAAAAATACTTCCATTTTCAGAGGGTTCAATTTCAAAAGAACCACCAGCTAATATGAGTTTCAAAGCCCCTACGGTCTTAAATCTATATAATCTGTTTGTAATAAGTTCAGTCAACTTAGATTTCATTTTTAAAAACTCTCCATTAATGTCTTCTTCAGCATACAAAATAGAGCCAACTTCACCAGCTGTCTCTGTTTCCCAGTTAGCTTTTATGTGAGAGGGATGCCATTCAAGGTAATTTTCTGCAAGATGTTGGAACCAATCCCAAATAACCTCGGGAGAGACATTAATTTCGATAGATTCTCTAAGGGTTTTCATATTATTTGGCTTTTTAAATATTTATTTTTTATAAATGTAATATATTATAAAAATAAATAATAAATAGTAAGAGTAAAGCGTTGATACTTAACTTTTTACTTCAAAAATTTAATCAATGTGTCGTTAAACTTATTAGGTTCCTCTGTGTGGATCATATGAGCATCTGAGTCGAAATATACAATTTCTGCATTCGGTATTCTCTCAGCTAATAATTCACCATTTCGAGGTGGAACAAGAATGTCTTCCTTACCATGAATTATTAAAGTAAGGACATTTAAGTCTTTTAATTTTCTAAATGAATTATATCTCATCCACGCAGTCATTTGGGCTTTAAATGTGGTCGGTCCTGTTGGAATTATCAGAATATCATCAACTTTTTTTTCCATAAATTCAGGATTTTCACTCATGAATTTTTTGGTGAATATATGGGGCATAGCTTCTTCGACTAAATCTCTTGTATGTCCTTTTACCGATAATTTACCTAATAACCTCTGCGTTTCTATTGAAGGCATTTCTGCCCTTGATCCCCCGCAACTTGTTGAACAAAGAACAAGCTTTTTAATTCGTTCGGGAAATTTAAGAGATAGCTCTTGTGCGATCATTCCTCCCATTGAATGCCCAAGGATATGAGCTTGATTAATATTTAAAGCGTCCATCAATCCTACTGCATCAACAGCCATAATTTCTATGGTGAGGTCTCCCTCCAGATTATCACTTCTCCCAACACCTCTGTTATCAAAAATAATTGTCTTAAAATGTTGTGAGAGCTGTTCTATTATAGGGGGATCCCACCAATAAACGTTTTCAGATAAACCTTGAATCATTAAGAGAGGAAATCCTTCTCCATGAATCTCGTAATAAAGATTCACACCATCTACCTTAACTTTTGGCAATTTTAAATCTACTCCAATTTATTTATTTTTGGATATAACATATTAAGCTTTCATGTTGTTAGTAATTCGTTGTAAATATATTTAAATGTTCTAATTTTATTCCTAGATATTTTAGATTGCAATTATAATGGAAATACTAAAGGATAATTATAATAAAAAGGAATAGATTTTTGAATGAAGTAATCTTTAATCTAAAAAGCTTTAAGAGGTAAGTAGATCATGGTAGATTTTCATCCAAAAATATTAAGTAAAGAAGAATTAAGCCAAATTTCAGCAGGAGTAAACGAAGAGGATTTACTACTTTTTGAGGATCACTGCCTAAATGTCCACTATGAATCTAACGTATTTATCGAAACAAAAGAACCGGGATCTCCTTGGGTTGTGGTGAAGAA
>JBHLKB010000055.1:0-10674 GCA_048887205.1 Candidatus Hodarchaeota archaeon | reverse complement strand
CCAATTAATCAGAATTCATCAGAATTTTATTGATAAATACTATAAACCAAAGGTGTAAATTATAAGCTTTCGTGAAATAAAGCCAACTAAGACGAATTTGATTAATTTGAAGAAAAGATTATTATTTGCTGTTAAGGGATTAAATTTTTTAGAATTCAGACGTGAACAACTCGTTTTTCAAATTAGAAAATTATGGAAGGATTATAAAAATTATAGAAAAGAACTTCTTCTATTATTTAAAGAATCTCTTATCCTTTTAACAAAAACCTATGAAGAGATGGGTAAAAATGGAGTGAAATTAATTAGTAAATTAAGTAAAATCCAATATAAACCAGAAATTAGTATTCGAACAGCAAAAAAAATGGGAATTGTTATTTCTCAAATAGACTATGAATTATTTCAAGAAGAAAAACTCCCCGCATATACTTTTGAAAGCACAAGCCATTATCTTGATGATTTACTCGTTAAATTGAAAGCTTTCTTTAATAAAATTATAGAATTTTCTGAAATCGAAGATTTAATATTAAAAGTAGCAATAAACTTTAAAAAAATTAATAGAAGGATAAATGGTTTAAAAAATGTTATTATTCCTAAATTAGAATTTACTATTAAGCAAATAAAAGAAATTTTAGAAGAAATTGAAAGAGAAAATTATATCAGATTGAAAAAAACTAAAGATTTCATCATTAAAAAAGAGAGAATTATCTAGGTGTAGATTTTATGGGAAGAAAAGATGAATTTTGTTTAATGAAAGTGGATATTAACAATCATTATAAGGATCAACTTTTAATAGAACTATCCAACTTGAATACAGTTCATATTAAATCTAAAGAAAAGCCCGAGATCAAGGGAGAATTAGAAGGTAAGAAGCCTATTGCTGAGAAGATTAAAGTTCTAAGGAAAAATTTGAATGCTTTATTTAATAAACTTAATATTAATGAAGTTGATATAAAGGATTTACGAATTAAAAAATCTAATAGAATTGAATTTAAAGCACAAAATCTTTCAGAATTAATTAACCATATTCTTGAAGAAATAGATTTTTTCACAAATCGAGTAACAGAATTACAAAATTATATTGCTAAAGCAACTATAGAACTAGAGAACATACAAATAGTAGAAGCTTGTTATAGACACCTTGAAAAATTAAATATAACAAAAGATGCTATAGCAAATTTAAATCATTTTAAATTTAGAGTCTTCACAACTTTTTCTAAGAATTTAGATAATTTAAATAATCTTTTTGCTTTTTCTGAATTCCCAAATTTTTATAAGACATTTGACATATCAGATGATCGAATAGGTTTTTATATAATATATCCTAAGGATATAGAGGATGAATTTAATGGAAGAATTCGACTAATTCATTCAGAAGAAGTCCCCATTTTAAAAAAATACATAACTGATACTGGTATTAATTATACCAGGATTGATATGGAAATCAATTTTATAAAAGATTTATTATCAAGGTATAACAAAGAACGCAGTAGAATTGCTAATATTAATTTATTAAAGTTTGCAGGAATTAATGAAATTGTTCAAAATATCGAGGAATACAATTGGGTAAATCAGCAATTCGATAAAACTTCAGCGAATAGAGCAATTCTTAAATTTTTTGTTCCCTTATCGAAAAAAAACAAAGTTCAAGAAGATTTATTCGAAAAATTCAAGGATAATATAACAATTGAGTCAATTGATGTTTCTAAAAAGCGTCCTATTTATGAGACCTATTCATCAAAATCAATCAGAAAGAAAAAAGTTAGTTTTAAAGAAAAAAAAAAAGGTGTAAAGTTAAACAGTAAGGATTTCGAAGGTGCTGAAGATTTAAGGGTTCTTACTCCAAGAATTATGAAAAACTTTTTTTTAATAAGACCATTCGAAGCAATTACTAAAATGTATGGCACTCCTACTTATTCTGAAATAGACCCTACACCAATTATTGCTTTTACTTTTCCTGTATTGTTTGGAATTATGTTTGGAGATATTGGACATGGTTTAACTTTAATAATTTCTGGAGCTATAGGGGCTTTAGTCTTTAGAAAGCGCAAGACAAATCTTTCAAGTTTCTCCTGGATAATCTTTTTTTGTGGGTGGGCTGCTTTTTTTATGGGATTTTTATATGGAGAATTTTTTGGTCATCATGAAATAGAAATTTTTGGCAATGTTCTTTGGAATTTTGAAAAAAATCCTATATTAATTCCTTTTTTAAATATCAAATTATACGATCCATTGGGAAATATTTTATCAGTATTTTACTTTGCCATTGTAATTGGAATATTTCACATTATTTTAGGATGGTTCATTCAATTTTTAAATTATTGGAAGCAGCATAGAAAATATCTAGCATTTAGCGATTCATTAATGAAAATTTTCTTTTTATTAGGTGGTGCAATTCTAATATTTACCTATGGATTCGATATTTATATTTGGTTAACTATTCCGTATCCCATACTATTAGTTTTAATCCCAGGACTTTTATTGATACTCTTAAAACCCCTTGGAAAAATATTTAAAATTTCATATTTACAAGATGAATCTATTGGTGGTTTATTAGGTGAAGGATCAATTGAAACATTTGATACTTTATTATCTGTAATGAGTAATGTCTTGTCTTATGTTAGGTTATTAGCCTTAGCATTAGCCCATATTGCTTTACTATTTGCTATAAATGAAATGGGAAACTTAATACAAGGAGAAGGATTTGGATTTGAGATATTAAATTTAATCGGTTCTATATTTGGTAATATCATTGTAATTCTAATAGAAGGATTGCTAGTGTTTATTAATACACTACGTCTCCACTACTACGAGTTTTTCTTTAAATTCTTTCAAGGATCAGGTATTGAATATTTTCCGTTTTATCTAGATAATGATTATTCAATAATAACCTTTAGCGGAGAACTTGAAAAAGATATAATTTCCGAAGAGATTGATAAAGAAATTGAGATTAAATCAGTGAAAGATGAGATTGATAAAGCAAAAAAATTTATCACTAAAGAGTTTAAATAAATTAATTTGTAATAAGAAAAAGAGTTATTATCTATAATTTATGGCAATTCAAAACAGCAAAGATAAAGCTTCACGTAAAAAACTTATTTTAAAATTAATTGGTTTGACAATTTATTTAGCTCTCTTTCTTTACTTTTATTATCTTTTGGTTTATTTTGGTTTGAATCCTTTAATTGTTACCATTTTATTCATATTTATAATTTTAACTACAATAGGACCATTTTTTAGGCGAAATAAAAAAGGACTATATTCTAAGATGTTTTCAAAAGTAAAAAAGGGCGCTAATCTAAGTCAAAAGCGAAAAATAGATACAGAAAAACTTCAAAAGCCTGAATCTAAAATTTTTAAACCAATAAATCTACAATTTGAATATCGTAAACCATTAATAAATAAATGTAAAAATTGTGGAAATATTGTGCCGAATTTTGTAAAAAAATGTCCATTTTGTAACAAAAATATAATACAATAATAAAAATAGTATGCGTGCACAAAAAGGATGATAGAAAGAGATAAGAAAAGAGGTTATGTTTCAGCAATAAATGGTTCACTTATTAAAGTTAAAGATCTGGAAAATTCTGTGCACCTTTTCGATCTAATTAATATCCCTAAATATAATATCCTGGGAGAAGTAATTCAAATCTATTCAGATTATATTGTAGCACAGTGTTTTGAGAATACTATAAATATACAATTAAATGAAGAAGTGATTAGCTTAAATGAGCCTCTTTCAATGGAATTAGCCCCAGGACTTCTAGCGAATGTTTTTGATGGAATACAGAGACCTTTAGGAAAAGTATTTGAAGACTGCATTTCTGGAAGATTGGAAAGAGGATTAAAATACCCCTCTTTACCAAGAAGCAAAAGATGGCATTTTATTCCAACAAGGAAAATAAATGATAAAGTGAAAACAGGAGATATTATTGGTACTATACAAGAGACTTCATTTATAGAACATAGAATAATGGTTCCTCCTTTTATTGCAGGGAAAATATCCTTTATTACTAAAGAAGGAAAATATACTATCACAGATGAGATTTTTCAAATAAAAAATAATAGTACGAAAAAATCTTTCTCAATGCTGCAAAAATGGCCAATAACTAAAAATCGCCCTTATATAAGTAAAGAGGATCCTTTTGAGCCATTAATCACAGGAATAAGGGTTATAGACTTATTATTTCCAATAGCAAAAGGGGGAACAACGGCAATTCCAGGCGGTTTTGGCACAGGTAAAACTGTAATTCAGCAATTACTCGCTAAATGGTGCAATGCTGATATTATCGTGTTTGTAGGTTGCGGGGAGCCAGGGAACGAGATAGCCAATATTTTAAAGCAATTTTCAGAAATCAAAGACCCACAAAGTGGAAAAGCAATATTAGAGAGAATTATACTAATAGCCAATACATCTAATATGCCTGTTTCTGCTCGTGAAGCTAGCTTATTTTCAGGGGTAACGATAGCAGAATACTATCGAGATATGGGATATAATGTTGCGGTTTTAGCTGATAGTACATCACGCTGGGCTGAATCTTTGAGAGAAATTTCTGGTTTATTAGAAGAAATGCCTGCAGAAGAAGGATATCCTGCTTATTTACCATCTAAATTATCTAGCTTTTATGAAAGAGCAGGAGTAGTTAGAACGATGGGAACAGATCATTTAGGAAATAAAAGAATTGGCTCGCTTTCTATCATTGGAACTATTTCTCCTCCTGCAGGGGACTTCAGTGAACCAGTTACAGCAACAACTAAGCGATTAGTTCAAAGTATCTGGGCTTTAGATCCAAACTTAGCATACTTAAAGCACTATCCTGCTATTAATTGGCTTAATTCATATTCTAACTATCCTCAATTTATATCTGAATGGTGGTATGAGAGGGATATTCATTGGCCAGAAATAGATTTTGACTGGTCTGCATGTAGAAAACAAGTGAATGAAATTTTATCTCAAGAACAAGATTTAAAGCATATTCTTCAATTAGTTGGAGAAAAAAATCTTCCAGAAGATCAGCAGTTAGTTCTTTTCATCGCAAAAATGATTAGAAATGGTTTTCTGATTCAAAATGCTTTTGATGACATTGATAATTTTACAAATATTAAGAAATTATTAGGTATAATCAAAATCATTCTTTTAATCTACATTGAGGGCAGAAATCTTATTGAGCAAGGAGTTTTAATTGAAAATCTATTAGAACCTGACCTTATAACATCTATAGTACGCATAAGCCAAAATGTACCAAATGAAGATTTTCATCAAATTGAAAGAATAAAAAATAAACTTGTTCAGAAATTAAGAATACTGGCTATTTAAATCAATTTTTTTAAAATTTTCATGTCTAAGGTTTAAACCACTCAAAAAAGTAATAGCTACATGTAAGAGGATTTGCAATTACAAACTTCTTCCTTACTGAAGTTGCTAGTCGTCCAGCTCTTACCATATCAATAGCAGTAATTTCAGAATCATGTGGTAAAACATGAACCATAAAAAGTGAATGTTCTAGTCCTGGTCCTTTTTTGTAAACTACGAAATCTGCTCCAAATTTTAGACCAGGTCTAGGTATGTATCCTTTCTCTCTTAGATCATTGTATATAACGTATTTCTCTTCAAATTTATGATGAATCTTCTTAGCAATTTCATGAAATTTCTTAGGGTTTAAGAATTTATTATCTTTTACATCAAAAATAGTAATTTCATCCCTTTCCAGTAAATAATAGGCTTCTATTAAAGATAATTCGCTTGGTTTGGAGAAAAACTCTAACCTAGGCTTATTTATTCCTAAAGGGGAACCAAAAAATCCTTTCTTTACATATAAATACGATGCATACAACGGATTGAAGACAATTACTCTTGAATTAATAAATTTCGTTGGAATTTTATCTGGAACTTTAATATCATCAAGAGAGAAATGATCATCGTTTAGTTGGTTCATCATTAAAGAGGTATTAAAAATAACTTAATAAATCTTTCAATTTTGCACTGATTAGATGAAATTATATAATTTTCAATATTAATAATTTTAATAATATATCCAAAAAATAAGCGTGTAAAAAAAATGGTTGTCAGACGGGCTGCTGTAGCAGGTAGCTTTTATCCACGCTACAAACCAGATTTGCTCAAGATATTAAAAGAATCTTTTATCAATAATGAGTTCGGTCCTGGCGAAGAACCAAAAACTTTGAGCCAGGAACAAAGATCAATCATTGGCGGTGTGTCACCTCATGCGGGTTATGTATATTCTGGTTGTGCTGCAGCATTTACTTTTTTGAATTTATTTAAAGAAAAAATACCTGATACTGTTATAGTGTTAGGTACCGATCATATTGGTTATGGAAAAGTAGCTTTAATGGAGGAGGGTGAATGGGAAACTCCTCTCGGAAATATAAGTATTGATAAGGAATTGGCTAAAAAAATATTAGATAACAGTGAAATTATTATAAATGATGAGTCTGCATTTATGGGTTTTCCTTTTGGGAGAGAACACAATATCGAAGTACAATTACCATTTATTAAATACTGCTCTCAAGAAAAAAATGTTAAATTCATACCAATAAAAGTTTCTATTAAAGATTTTAATGAAATGCATAGATTATCAGATGATATTGCGAAAGCTATTGAACCATATAATAAAGATGTGGTTATAGTTGCCTCTTCTGATATGACCCATAAAGAAGTATATGACTCCAAGCAATTAGAAAAATTCAAGGAAAGAGATCAACAAGTAATTGATGCTTTTGTAGAACTTAATCCCAAAAAAACACTTGAAGCAGCTTCAAAAACGACTGTATGCGGGCCTCAAACTATAACTTCATTAATAATGATATGTAATAACCTAAATGCAAATAAAGGGAAATTATTAAAATATTATACAAGTTCTGAAAAAACTGGAAGTATTAGTGGATATTGTGTAGGATATTTTTCAGGAGTATTAATGAAATAAATTAAGTTAAATTTACTAATAAAGAATAGAAAAAAAATATAAATTAAAATGCCAGAAAATAATGAAAAAGTTGAGGATTTTATCAAACTATGGAGAAAAAAAATGCAAAGTGAAATAAATAAACCAAGTGCTATTGGAGAAACCTTAGAAAGGATTAAGGAAGTAGAAAAAGAAAATGAAGAATTACGAATTAAAATAAAAGAGAATATTGAATTGATCAGTAAAACGGAAGAAATTATTAAAAAAACTATTGATGAAAATGAAAGATTAAAAGAAGAATTAAAACAAAAAGGAATGGTTGATGAACCAAAAATTTCTGATTTTCAACAAGAAAACCTCATGCTAAATAATAGACTAATAAGCTTGGAAAAAAATTTAGTTGAGAAAGAAGTTGAGTTAAGAGCAAGAAATAATGAAATAACAGAATTAAAAATCAAATTAGATACTAATGCGAAAACAATAGATTCTTCTACTAGTGAAAAAGACACTGGAACTACTAAAGAGTTAATTGAAAATTTGCGATCTGAATTATCTAAAAAGAAGTCTCAAATCGAGGAGCTAGAGATAAAAATTAATGAATTAACTGAAGAAAATGAAAATTTAAATCAACAACTAGTGGAAAAGATAAAAAAATTAGAGATAGATTATGTTGTTCCTGTAGATCCATCAAAGCCATCTTTGATAAGACCACAATCACCACAAACCTCAACTGAAACGCTAGAAATATTATGTCAAGATCTTCAATCGGATTTAAACAAATACAAGCGATTAGTGGAAAAATTGAACAAAGAAAAATCAGAACTTGAGCAAACGGTAGAGAGTGGGGGATTTAAATTAGAACCAAATGAGATACAAGAACTTAAGAGAGAGAATGAAGAACTTAAAAATGAACTTTCACAAGTACAGATATCATTACAACAGAAATCACAAGAAACTAATCTATCTCCTCAGATTAGTGAACTTAAAAAAAAAATAAATATTCTTGAGGAGAACATAAAAGAAAAAGATCATCTAATAACAGAATTACAGACAACTCAAGAATCTCCAACTATCATTCATGAAGGTCCAATGTCAGGTTTAATCGAAGATTTACAAAGTAAAATAAATAAATTAAAAATAACTATAGAGGAAAAGAATAAAATTATTGAAGAATTAAAATCCTCATAAATGAGTAGTCATAACAAAAATCATACTTCTATTTTCTTTGCTGGCCACTTTGCTGTTGATAACATAATACGATTTAAGCATATAAATAAGCCAAGTTTGGGAGGAAGTGTTTCCTACTGCTCTTTAGCGTTAAGATCTTATACCCAAGATGTTAAAATAAGCATAATTTCTCATATTGGTAAATTAAATTTTAATAATTCTTTATTGGATAAAATAAAAAACAAAAATATAGATCTAAGAGGAATTAAATATTCTACAGTAAAAAATACAAATTTTGTATTAGACTACTTTGATCATGCAAGAACTTTAACTCTAAAATCAAAAAGCCCTAATCTTAATTTTAATGATATCCCAATAGAAATACTTAATGATCCTCCAGATGTATTTGTATTAGTACCATTATGTAATGAAATTTCTTTTGAATATGTTTCTCTAATTTTAAATCAGTTTCCTAATGCATTTATTGGCATTGATTTACAAGGATTCATAAGAAAAATCGATGAAGATGGAAAAGTAGTATACATTTATGATAACGAAATCATTTCAAATATGAAAAAAATTATTGATTTAATTGGAGATAGATTGATTTTGAAAGGTTCAGAAGAAGAAATGAATCTCCTCGCTGGGGAATGTGATGATTTTGAAGAAGTTATGATTCACTGCAATAATTATGATAATGCTGGAATTTATATAATGACCTTGGGAGAAAAAGGATCAATGCTCACAAAAAAAGGAGAAGAAAATCTTAAAATTCCCGCTTTTAAACCTAGAAGAGTAGTAGATGAAACTGGTGCAGGAGATGTCTACTTTTCTATCTTTTTATATGAATTTATTCAATCTGATAAATCATGGCAAGCAGTTAAACATGCTGCTTATATTGCTTCTGCAGGAGCCTCATTTTTAGTAGAAAGGAAAGGTCCAGCTGGATTTCAAACAAAAGAAAGAATATTAAAAAGAGTTATGAGAGCGAAATACATATATTAATCAAAATTGATATATAACTATGCATATCAATAGTCATTTAGCAGTGGGCGTCATTTTTACATCTATACTACACTTTTTTCTAAACTTTCCACTAATAGAATTTGTAATAATAGTTACGTTTTCATTTATTTGTGATTTTGATATATTTTTTTCTAAATATGCTAAAGATAACAACCATAGATTACTAATTAGTCACTCGATAATTCCAAGCATAATAATAATTATATTCGGATATATTTTGAATTATTCAGTATTAGTTTTTGGTGGTTTAAGTTATGCTATTCATATAATTCTTGATACTTTAGATTGGGGTACAAATTTTTTTTATTTTCAAAAAAAGCAAATAGGTTTTAAACTACTAATTTCAAAAGAGGAATACAAAAATTTACCTAAATATTTAGCTAGATATAAAAACCCCGCATCCTTTTTTGATGAAAAATATTATAAAAACAAGGTTTGCTTAGCAACTGAAATTTCTCTTTTTATTTTAATGACATTATCTATTCTATTATTCGCAGTACAATATTTATTCATACTTTTACTCTATTTTCTTGGCTTATACTTTCATTTACATCGTCATTTTACTCTAAAAAAAATTGAACAAAATAATAGAAATTCTTACTTTTAATTAATAGGTAGAAGATTTTTGTAAAACATTAAATTAGTTAATTTAAAAGAAAAAAGAAATATCATTTTAAATTTGATTTAAATGCATGAAAGTGAAATAAGGATTTTTGATTGTGATTTAAATGATACTAACTTATTCAATTGTATTCTCAATGAAGTAGGTGAAAAAGATCTTAACACATTATCCACTAATGCTTCAATAATGCACGATAAATCATTTATTAATTGTATAAACGCTAGTTTGGTGACTTGCCTGAGAAATAATAGAGAAGAATTAGATCTTCCTCATATAAAATTACAAATCTCAAAAAATGAAAGTGGAGAATGGTTAATTAAACAAATTAATATTATTATTGCTAAACAATTTGATGAAAACCTAATAACCGAAAGAATTAATCAATGTCTGAAATTCCTTAAAAAGGGATGTAATGTTGATGATTCTATTCAATTGTCAGTAATTCATTCAGAAATAAAGGAAGATCTAAAATATTACAAAGTTAAGCTAACTGAAGTAAATCGATTACTTCAAGAAATTAGAGATGATAAATCAAAAAAAACAAAATTATTCTCACTTTTTAGAAAACTAGCTTCTAATGAATATATTTAATGTGGTGATTAAAATTTCTGATGAAATAAAAACTAAAGTTGGTATAAAATTGGATGATACGGAATCTCAAATGATCTTTAAATGCGATTTGGGTGATATGAAGGTTAAAGATTGTTACATTGATGAGGAACATCGTGAAGAAGTTAATATGCTGGGACCGAATCCCTCGAGATTACTTGCCTTGGGTGTTTTAGGGTGTTTAAGTGCAAGTTTTATTTTCTGTTTAAAAAAAAGAAATTTCACATTAGATGATTTTAAAGCTGAAGCGGAAGTAACTATTGCTAGAAATGAGAAGGGATTTTTGAGAATTAAAAAAATTGATGTTAATATTCATCCAAAAATAGAGAA
>JBHLKB010000054.1:0-10985 GCA_048887205.1 Candidatus Hodarchaeota archaeon | reverse complement strand
TGATGTATAATATCCTTTGAGGAAAGTGAAGAAGAATAAACATAATCCAGCAGTAGAGAATATTGATAAGCTTATTCAAGGGTGTTTAAACTTATTAAAAGCAAGGGAGTTTGATCAGGCACTATCAAGAGAATTTAAAAAAAGAAAATTAAAAAATTATGAGTTTAAGCTACTTCAATATCCATCTTTTTCCGTTCTTCAAGCAGTTGATCAACAATTTCAGGATTAGCTAAAGTAGTAATATTACCGAGAGGAGTTCCAGATGCAATTGCTTTTAAAATTCGTCGCATTATCTTTCCGCTTCGTGTTTTAGGTAAGTCATCAGCAAATTGAATCACATCTGGTTGAAAAACTGGACCAATTTCTTGTCTAACGTGCATTCTTATCTCTTTTGATAACTTTGCTGATTTTTCAACACCTTGAATTAAAGTAATAAAAGCCCAAATTGCTTGTCCTTTAATTTTATGTGGAAAAGGGGCAACAGCAGCTTCAGCAACTTTAGGGTGGCTTACTAGAGCAGATTCTACTTCCATAGTTCCGATTCTATGCCCAGAAACTTTAATTACATCATCTAATCTTCCAAGTATCCAGTAATATCCATCTTCATCACGTCGTGCTCCATCACCAGTATAATAATATCCAGGATACCTTTCAAGATAAGTTGATTTAAATCTTTCTGTATCCCCCCAAACATCTCTTAACATGCCAGGCCATGGTTGTCCCATAGCGAAATATCCACCTTCATCTGGTTCAGTGACTTCATCCCCCTCTAGGTCGAATATGACTGGTTTTACGCCTAAAAATGGCATACAACAGGAGCCTGGCTTGGTTGGAGTTGCCGTCGCAATTGGAGTCATAATAAATCCTCCAGTTTCTGTTTGCCAATACGTATCTACTATTGGACACCGTTCTTTACCTATTACGCGATGATACCAGGTCCAAGCTTCTGGATTTATTGGTTCACCAACAGTTCCAAGGACCTTTAATGACCTTAAATCATGTTTATTCACAGGGTCTTCTCCATATCTCATTAAGGCGCGTATTGCAGTAGGTGCTGTATAAAAATGAGTGACTTTATGACGTTCAACAATATCCCAGAAGCGATCAACATCGGGATAGGTCGGAACTCCTTCGAACATTAAAGAAGTTGCTCCATTAGCTAATGGCCCGTAAACAATATAAGAATGTCCTGTTATCCATCCAATATCAGCAGTACAATACCAGATATCCCCTTCTTGATAATTGAATACAACTCTATGAGTAAATGAAGTATAAAGTATATATCCCGCGGTAGTATGTTTGACGCCTTTTGGCTTTCCAGTTGTGCCACTTGTGTATAATATGAATAACGTATCTTCAGAATCCATTATTTCAGGTTCACATTCTTCACTCATATCATCAATAAAATCGTGATACCAGATATCTTTATCTGTATGAGCCACATCTCTTCCAGAGCGTTTAACAACAATAACATGTTCTATAGTGGGAACAGCATCAATTATTTCAACAACATCTGCCATTTTTGGATAATATTTACCAGCTCTTAATGTCTCATCGCTTGTGAATAGAAGGCGAGAATCAGAATCTTCAATTCTATCTTTAACAGCCTCCTTCGAAAATCCACCGAAAACAATTGAATGAATAACACCTATTCGAGCGCAAGCTAACATAATTATCGCAAGTTCAGGAACCATTGGTAACCAAATTGTAACTCGATCTCCTTTTTTCAATCCTAAATTTTTCATTCCATTAGCAACTTTACTGACTTCTTTTAAAAGTTCATTGTAAGTAAACGTTCGTACATGACCAGGTTCATCTGCTTCCCAGATCAAAGCAATTTTTTCTCCTTTTCCTGCTTTAACATGTCTGTCTATCGCATTATAGCTAACATTAAGTTTTCCCCCCACAAACCATTTACCAGGAAATAACTCAGTTTTTTCCCAAACTTTATCATAAAGTTTGAACCACTCAATTGACTTTGCCTGTTCATCCCAAAAATCTTCCATATCTTCTATAGATTGTTTGTATAGTTTTTGATATTCTTCCATAGAAATTCCAGTTTTGGCATAATCAGGATTAAGATCAACAGGATCAAATATACGGGTTTCAGTGAGAATACTTTCCATTCTTTCTTCTTTTGACATTATATTTCACTATTTTGAATTTCTTAATTTTGTTATTTCATAAATCTATATTTTTGGTTTTTTTTAAAATATTATCGTTTAAAATTATTAGTTTAGTGCGGAAGTTCTAATTCAAAAAAGATGTATATAAAATTTAAACATTTTATTTATAATTTCAAAAACATTATATTGATGAAAATACAATTAATAAAAAGACTGTAGATTATATTTATAATTAAAAAATTTAGATTTTAACATAAATAATAGTGAAATCTGATTTTATGAAGGAAGATTGGAGAGAAAAGTGGAAGGAAAAGGAAATAATGGCAGAAGATGCTATTAATAAAATTATTCCCGGGAATAGAGTTTTTATAGATTCAGGGTGTTCTGAACCACAATTATTAACATCAGAATTAATTAAGCAATCAGAGAAACTGATTGATACAGAGATAGTTCACTTTTTAACGATTGGACCTGAAAAATATTTCAAGGATAAAGCTGAAGATCTTTTTAGGCATAATGCATTTTTCATAGGGCATACCCTCCGCGAAGAAATTAATAAAGGACAAGCAGATTATACACCTATATATGCGAGTGAAATTCCTTCGCTATTTTTAACAGGACGTAAGCATGTCGATGTCGCTCTCATCCAAGCATCTCCTCCTGATCCATATGGTTTTTGTTCATTAGGAATAAATGTAGATATTGCGAAACCAATAGCTCAATCCTCTTATTTAACAATTGCTGAGATTAATCCACAAATGCCACGAACTTTAGGAAATAGTTTTATTCATATGAAAGAAATTGATCACTTTGTATATAATGATACTTCTCTATTGGTATTTCATTTTGATGAACCAGATGAAGTTGCAGAGAGAATAGGAAAGAATTTAGCTAATTTAATTCAAAAAGGATCAACATTGCATGTTGGTTTTGGTGATCTTCCAAATGCAGCACTGAAATATTTAATGGATAAAAAAGATCTAGGAATGCATTCTCATTATGTTACAGATAATATTATTTCACTAATTGAAGAGGGTATATTAACGTGTAGAAAAAAAAATTTTCATCCAGAAAAAATAATCACAAGTTTCGCATTAGGGACTAAAAAATTATATGATTTTGTAGATAATAATCCTTTTATTGAATTTTACCCTTCTGATTATGTATGTAATCCTAGATATATTGGAATGAACAAGAATATGGTTTCAATTAATTCTGCTCGACAAATTGATTTAACTGGACAAGTAAATGCTGCCTCTGAGGGATATAGTTTTTATTCTGGATTAGGAGAGACCATTGATTTTATGAGAGGAGCAGCATTTTCTAAGGGAGGAAAACCTATAATTATATTACCCTCAACGTCAAGAGATGGTGAAAAATCACGAATTGTACCACATTTAGATGAAGGAGCAGGGGTGATGTTATCTCGGGGAGATGCCCATTATGTTGTAACTGAGTGGGGTGTAGCACACCTTCATGGCAAGACAATTCGTGAAAGAGTGCTTGAATTGATATGTGTAGCTCACCCAAAATTCCGTCAATCATTATTGGATGAAGCGAAAAAATTAAATTATGTTTATTCTGATCAAATGCTTCCTTGTGATGAGAATGGCCGTATTTGTCTATACCCCTCGGAATATGAGACAATTTACACAACCAGAGATAAAGAAAAAATTAAAATTCGACCTGTTAAAACCACAGATGAGCCATTACTCAAAGAATTATATTATTCATTAAATGAACGAGATAGATATTTACGATTTTTTGAGATCAGAAAAGAGTTCACACACTCGAAGACTCAATTTGAAGTAAACATTGATTATAACAATGTATTCTCATTAGGGGCATTTATAGGGGAAATTGGCAAAGAAGAAATGATTGGTAATGCAACATATTATTTTAATCCTAAAATGAATATGGCAGAATATAGTTTTGTAGTTAGGGAAGATTATAGAGGAAAGGGAATTGGAACTTATTTATATCAGCACATTATTATTATTGCAAAAGAAAAGGGGATAAAAGGATTTTATGGGAATATACACTTTCAAAATAAAGAAACTATTCGTGTTATTCATAAGGGAGGCTATACAAAAATAACCCCTCCAGATGAGGGGGAGAAAGAACTGTTTTATCGTGTTTTTTTTGATAAAGAGGATTCAATTAGTTGATTAATCCCAATTTTTATTTTTCTTCTTTAATTATCGATCTTGTTATTTTATGAGATTTAAACATACAGATTTTCATCTTCATACTAAACACTGGAGCGTAGATGTGTCACAGGATGGCCCTACATTTGAAGATTATATAAAAGTAGCAGAAGAGCATCAAATTAACATCTGTTTTCTTGATCATTATGAACTTCATTATGTGGAGAATGATAAAACTAATCCATTTTATAATGGAAGAATTAATGATTATCTTGAAGAGATTGATACATATAAAGAAACTTATGATTTCATACTCAGTGGTTTGGAAATTGAATATTATGAAGATAAAGAAATTCAATTGATGGAATTTATGGATGACTATGAGAAAGAATTAGATTTTATAGGGGGCTCAATCCATGAGTGGATCATTGGATATCCCGTTACAACAAGAGAAGGTTTAATAAGGTTTTTGGAAAGAAAATCAATGAAACAAATTATTGATGAATATTTTGAAATTAGCGAGAAAATGATTAATTCAAAAATTTTTAAAAATATTTGCCATATCGATACTATTTATCGTTATATCAATAATAATGATCTTAAACCTCAACCTGATTGTGATACATCAGATGATCGTGTATTAAACCTAGGTCGTCAATGCATTAAGAATAAAATTAGAATAGAGTATAATTTATCTGGATTTAGATTTCCAATTGAACGCGCTTTTCCATCAAAAGATGTAATTCTTCAGCTGAAAAAAGAGGGTGCGTCATTTTTCGTAGGATCTGATTCACACACTTTAGAATATTTTAAAGAGCAAATACCTAATTTAAAAAAGGCCAATTCTTTTATTGAATTAATCTAAGGATATGATAGCTTTTAAAGAACTCTCAAAAAGAATAGATAATTGGGACCAGAAAATCATTTTAAAATATAATGGATTAGGTGGAAAATTTATAACATACATCTTTAGATTTATTTCCTTTTTTGGGAGAGAAACATTGTGGATTTTTTTAATTGCTTTTTATTTACTAATTTGGTATGATGCTTTTTTATTATCCTATATTTCAGCCACATTTTTAACTGGATTAGTTTTAATATTAGTAATTAAACAAGTTGTTAAAAGATCAAGACCGTTCGAAAGGTTCGAGGAAGGTAGAATCATTGTCTTTGAGCCAAAACCCACTTCAAGGAGTTTTCCATCTTGGCATTCTTATAATGTTGTATCTGAAGGATTATTGATTGGATTGTCTATTTTAAGATCACCTATAATTACAACTGGTATTTTAGTTTTTGCTTTAATAGTCTCATTTTCAAGAATTCAACTTGGTGTACATTACCCTACTGATGTGATATTTGGTTTTATTTTTGGAGTAATTGGTTTCTTTATTTCGATTTATTTAATAGCTCCGTTAATACTCGGAACAATGACTTTGATTGAGCAAAATATAAATTTTGAAATTCAATATAAACAGATAAATTCTTTGTTGTATGAGAATGTTTGGTATTTTATTCTGTGTTTAATAATATTTTGTTTTATAATTTTATTAGCTTTTTATAAGAGGATTATTGAATATTTAAAAAAAAAAAAGAAATAGAATTAAAGATCTAAACGTTTTCTTTTACTAAATAAATCTTTTAACTCATTAAGGACATTTAGTCTCGCATTTTCTTGACGTCTAGCAGAGGATTGGTTTGGGTTGGCAATTTCAATAGGGATTCCACTTTGAGCAACTTGAAATGCTCCTGACTCAATAGCTCGAAGACGGTTATCAAGATCATTAAGCTGTGTAGAAATACTCTCTGATAACCGAATTACAGCATTTAGAGTTTCTTCTAAGGTTTTTCCAAGTCCTTCTACTTTTCGAACTGTTGGATCAGTTAGAGAATGGCTCGAACTCATTAAATTTTTTACATATTTAGCAAATTGAGGTTCGCGTGAAATTAATGAGTATATAGATGTTAGATATATTTCAATATCAAAATTAAAATTCTTGCTTCTTAGGAGTTCAGTTAAATTATCTTTTAAAAGTTCAATATTTAAAAGTATTTTGGGGTCATTTTTTAACTCAGGATCAACTTTATGTAAAAAAACTAATATATAGGGATTTTCTTCTAAGATTATTATTGAATCAAGAATTTTATCAAAATAATCAAGAGACTCATCAAATCTTTCGGGATCTTGCACATCAATAACATAAAGAAGTAAATCCAATTCGACAAAATATTGTTCTGGGTTACTTAAATATCTTTCCCTATATTCCTCTTGACCACCTAAATCCCAAATAAATAAGTTCAGATTCGTACTCCCAAATTTCATTCGAACAACCCCTTTTGTTGGATGTGTTGATATCATATCACTGATTCCTAAGCGCCCACCAAATTTAGATAATAAAGAGGTTTTACCAGCCGCGTCTAATCCGCAAACAAGTACTTTTTGTCCTTTAGCTACAATTCCTTCTTTTTCTTCCTTAATGCTTGCTATAAGTGAACTTATTGTTATTGTTTTCTTTAATTTTGTTTCAAAGGTTGGGTATTTTACTTTAAGTTCTTCTATTTTTTTTTGTAGGTCTATCGCTAAATCAATCGAATCATCCGGTTCTTCAATTTCAATTAAACTCTGAAGGGGATCCTCTTTATTTTTTTTAGAAGCATCGCTTATTGTAGAAATTTCTAGTAGTTGCTTCATCATTTCCGATTCTTCTTTATCTATGAACTTGTAGGAATGAAGAGGTAATTTTAAAACATCATCTATCTGTTTTAATTTATCAACTTTAGTAGATTTAGGATCTAAAAATTTTGAAAAGAGCTTTATTAAACTAGAAACTTCTGACGTCATTAAAACCAACGGTTTTTCTTTATTATTAATAGGTTGATTTAACTTTTATTAATTATTATTTATTAAACTTTTAAGACCTAGTTAAAAAGATTAAGATTTAAATTTTCACAAAGTTAAATTTTTTATAGATTAAACTTAAATATATATAAATTTATGTAATTCTATGAAATAAAATTGAGAATTCAATTACTATCCTTTCGCATTTCAAAAAACCATGCCAGCTCATTTTGAAGATGATGATTTTTTCGAGGATAATGTAGAGGAAGGAGCCTCTTGTTGTGATAGTCCAAAAATCAGTGAGGAGGATGGTTTTTATGTATGTTTAAATTGTGGATTTGTATATTCTCGAATACTTGATGATAGCCCTCGTCGAGCTTTTACTCAAGAAGAAATCCAAAAACGAAAAAGCAATGAGAGGGTTTATAGCCCCATTGGTCCTAGAACGATTATTAGAGGATCTAGAGATGCGAGGGGTACTTTATTAAGTCCAAAGTATAAATCAAAATTCAATAGATTAGCAAAAATTCATAGATCTCTAACAACTAGCTACGAAAGAAATTTATGGATTGCTTTACCAAATTTACAACGCTTACAAAAAAGATTAGGAATTCCAGATGCAGTAGCGGAAGACGCCCTCCGGATATATACTCAAACTGTAAAAAAAAAGCTAACTATGGGTCGAAGTATAGACACATTATTATCCGCTTCTATTTTTGCGGCCTTAAGGGTTCATGGAATACCAAGAACTGCAGAAGAAATAACAAAAGTTGCTCAAATCCCTAAAAAAAAAGTAATCAAAAGTTATCGATTGATATTGATGGAGGTTTTACCTAAATTAGGTTTAAAAGTCACTCATTTCTCGAGTGAGCGTTATGTGGATAAATTTAATGAAGAGTTAAAACTTTCTATGAAATGTAGGAATATTGCTGTTAAGTTAATAGAAAAAGCAAGGGAAAGTGGATTTAATTCAGCTGGAAAGGACCCAAAAGGGATTGCTGCTGCTGCTATTTATATTGGTTCAAAGATTTGTAATGAGAATCGAACGCAGAAAGAGATAAGCAAATTAGCGCGAGTTACTGAAGTTACTTTAAGGATGCGTGTCAAAGATTTACAAAAATATGTTAATATGGTAGAATAGAATAATTTCATTAAATTAAAACTTTTATTCATCAAAATCGATTAATATTTTTTCTTCTTCGAATAACGGGAGTACTTCTAGCATCTCTTTGATCTTGGGTAAGAATTTATTAAGATTATATAGTTTTACATCAATTAGAAACATAATGAGCATAATATAGAATGTTTCTTCAACCACTTTTTTATTAACTCCTAAATTGTTTAAAAAATCATTAAGATTATTTTTAATTTTTCTTATAGATTCGCCTGCCTTCAAAAGGGCTAATCCATGTAATTGTAACATTAAGGAACTTGTTTCGAGATCTTTCCGTTTAGATAAGGTATATGCTAATTCAAGATACATATTTGCTGCCTCTACATAATTATGGGAGTCTAACAGCTCTAAAATATCTGAATAAATTCTTTTTCTCATCGCGTTCCTTTTCTTGAATAAATCTTCCTTATATCTTCTAATATCTCCATTTTTTGATTTAATTTTAGCATACTTTTGATCAAATTCTACACGTAATTTAGAATATTCTCCATATTCCTTTCGTGATAATATTTCTTTACTTTCTGCTTCTTTTGAAATTTCCTCAGTTATGATTGGTTCTGGTTTTTCTTCTTTTATAAAATCTTCTCCTAGGTATTCACCTAATATTATCAATTCTTCTTCAAATAAGGGTAAATTTTTATAAAAGTGTAAAGATTCCATGAATTTTTGTTCATCTTGAAGTTTTTTTAGCCCAATTATATACTCTATTAATGTTACCGCAAATGTCTCAGAAAATAATTTTCCTGAGCCAGATAATTTTATTTTTGTCTTATCTAATAAATTTTTTATATCTTCAAATTTATTATCTTTCATAAGTATTAGACTTGCTACGGCTAAAGAAACTCCTGCTAAATCGTATTTCTTTATTAAATTTAATCGATAAGTAGTGTTTATATAAACGTCTAACGCCTCATCATACTGCTGATTTTTTAAGTGTTTCAAGCAATCTTTAAAATAAACTCTTCTTAATGCTTTTCTTTCTCTCATTTGATTAATTTTATCTAAATCCGCTTCCCGTGCTTTACTTCCAATGATTGATAGTTCTTCTTTTAATTCTTCTCCTTTACGTAATTCTTCAGCCTTTTTAATTCTAATTGCGCTTTTTTTAGCTTCAAGTTTAGCAATTTTCTTATGAATTTCATCTTTATAAGCCTTTTTTTCAATCTTATCATTATAAGCATGCGCTGAATGCAAATCATCCAAATCTATATAGAGTTCAGCAATTTTTTTAAAGATTCTATTAAATGTAACCTTGATTTTTTCATCCTTTTCTAAATAAGCTGATGTGATATTTGATACTTTTTTTACTAATTCCATCGCTTTATTGATTGCTGAGAGATTTTCTTCACTTTCTAAAATTCTTAGTGCTTCACTTTTTATCACTTTTATAAAGATTATACTAATTTCTCTTGATTCTTCGTATAACATTTGATTTCTATAAATTCTACTTGATTTCTCAAGAATCTTTTCAATTCTTATATATTCCTCAGATTTTTTAAGTTCTTTCAATTTTTGAATGTATACTGGAAATATCCGGGTTAAATAGTTTTTTTTCATATCATGGGAAAGTGTTGTAAAAATTTCAAAAAATTTTTCAAAAATTAAACCGTCTAATAAGAGATCTAAAGATTTAGTAGCGATCTGATCTCTTATTTCATCTTTTCCAATTTTCTTGAGGTATTCTGCTTGATTTAATATGATACCTGCTGCCTTTAAATGCATATTCTGTTCTACTAATTCATTTGCTTCTCCAATTTTTTGTGTATTCATCTTAATAATTATATTTTCTTCAGCGGTGACAAAATCCATTATAATTTCTATTCCTTTGTTAATATAATCCTCTAATTCTTTTTTTATTGTTGCTTTATAGCGATCTTCAAATTCATCTCTGATTTTTGCTAATTCCTGTTTTAATTTTCGTGAATCTAGTTTATCAATTAAAATTGTAGCAACTCCAAAATTATTAGACTCATAAAATTGGTTAATTAATTTTTCTAAAGTTGAATCTAAGTTCATTTTTTTTACTTTATAAGATTCCCATATGTTTTCGAGCTCATCATAAGTATTTTTGGCAGCGTGTTTTTTCAATTCATTAACTTGTTGTTTAAAAAGAGTAATTAAAACTTCTGCCAATTTATTTGTCAAGTTTTTCAATTCATCAAAAAGATCCTCACGTTGATATCGATTAATTGCCTTATATAATTGTTCTTTTGCAGATTCAAAATTATTTATACTTACTAAATAATCTGCTGCTGCTCTGATTTTATCCGAGACTTCTTTTAAGATGATCAGCACTCCCCTATGAGGGAGACTCTCTAAAATTCTGAAAGCATCTTCAACTCTACACGCAGAAATCCATGAATTTATTGCCAACCTGAAAGCTTTATGAATGAATTTTTTTTCTAATAATTCTATACTTGACCATTGAGCTGCTCGCTCATAATTTCTAGCTGCTTTTTCGTATTCATTTCGATTGAAGGAAATATTACCCTCTTGAATTATTTTCTCTGCGTACAATTTTTTAAAATTTTTAGATTTTCGTTTGTCTACTTTTTCTAAAATTTTACTTGCTTCTAAATATAAATTAATTTTGGAATAGAGAAATGCTGCCTGTTCGCAAATTATAAAGAATTCCTCTTTTTTATAAATATCTGCAATTAACGCAGCTTTTCTGATAGCTAAAGCAGCATAATAATAATTTT
>JBHLKB010000053.1:0-10989 GCA_048887205.1 Candidatus Hodarchaeota archaeon | reverse complement strand
TTTACTTAGTAATGCTATAAAATTCCGAAAGCAAGAAACACCTAGAATACATATAGGAGTAACCAAAACTAATAATAAGTGGTTATTCTCTGTAAAAGATAACGGTATAGGTATTGAATCAGATTATTTTGGTAAGCTTTTTAACATTTTTTACCGGCTACATACTAAAGAAGAATACCCAGGTACAGGGATCGGATTACCTATATGTAAAAAAATAGTTCAACGGTATGGTGGAAAAATATGGGTAGAATCAGAAATTGGTAAAGGATCAACCTTCTTCTTTACAATTGTTCAAGGAAAAATTAAAGACTAGTGGTATAAATTATGGTAAATGAATATACAAGAATTAAGGCTCGCATCTTACTCGTAGAAGATAACGCTGCAGACATTCGACTTACTAAGCAAGTTCTTAAAGAGAATAAAATTGTCAGTAGTTTAGATATTGTTAGGGATGGCGTTGAAGCTATTAACTTTTTAAAGAGGAGAGGAAAATTTTCTAATGCTAGAACACCTAACTTAATCATTTTAGATTTAAATTTACCAAAAAGGGATGGATTTGAGGTCTTGAAAGAACTCAAGCATGATGATAAATTAAAACGGATTCCCGTCGTAATTTTAACAGTATCTGATGCAAAAGAAGATTTAATAAAAGGTTACGATCTCCATGCTAATTGTTATGTAATCAAACCTTTAGAAATGAAGGAATTTTATAGAATTATTAATTCAATAGTGAATTTTTGGTTTATAATTGTAAAGCAACTTAATAATGAATAAATGGAAAAAAATAGAAGTATTGCTATAGAATTTTTATTGATTGCGTAGATTTATATATATCTAAAAAGTTAGATACGTGAATTTGAGGTTTTATTCCATTAATTGTCTTGATTTTTATATTTATAAAGTTCCAGAGTGTCTTTTCATCCTTAGCGATGATCTGAGCTATTATATCATGATCTCCAGATGAAATCGCTACAAGTTGAGTTTCATTATAGGATGCTATTGTCTCTGCAATTTCATTCATTTTTGTTGGATCAACTGAGAGCCCTACTATAGCTATAGTATTATAGCCAATTTTAACTGGGTCTACTATAGCTCCAAATTTTTTTATTATTTCTTCTTCAATCATCTTTTTTACTCTATTATGAATAGTACTTGCTGCTAATTTCAACTTTTCTGCTAACTCTCGATATGAAATTCTATCATTTTTTTGTAATATATTTAAAATTTTTCTATCTACTTCATCCATAGAATAACAATTCCAAGGACGATTTTTACGATCGTCATTAAAAATAACACCGTGTTCTATTGAAAAACCTTCACAGCCGTGATAAATTTTTCTACCTAATGAGTATTCTTCTCCACATTTAGGACAGGTTACCATCACAATCAACTCGTTTCTATTAATTGAAATTCAAATTTCTTATAAATCTGAATAAAGTTCAATTTAACCTTTTTATTAATCTTAGATTAATTTGTTTTCTCTAATAAGATATATATGATTAATAATATTTAAAAATATCGAAGAAGGTTCGGTTATAATATTATATATCGTATATTGTGCGGATAAAACTGTTAAAAGATGAACCCCCTTCGAGTTTTAAATATCATAAATATCAAAATTTTTTAGTTTTTTTATAGAAAATTGTTTTAGATGGGAAATTAATTTTTGAACATGCTCAAAAATACAATACCCATAATCGGATGAGGGCATATATAATTTCATTGGAACATTTTATTGATGCGATGAAGAATAGATGTTGATTTTAATTTTGAATCGCGCACCACCGTTAACATAAAGATCCTTCTTTTTTCTATTTTATGTTATCCAAAAATTGGAACAAAGATTAATAGAAATATTATTGAAATTCCTAAATGAATTAAAGCAAAAGTGCCACCCATCTTTAAAAGACGTTTATAACTCATATTTTCTACACCTGAATCTCTTGCTATCTTTAATGTCATCATATCACAAGCAGCTCCCTGAGGTATAAAATTCCCTCCTAAATTAATTCCAATTATAAAAGCAAAAAGAAGAGGAACAGGAGAAAAATTAAAAGTATCTATTAATGTTGATATTATTGGTATAAAAATTAATGCTGTTGGCGTATTAGCAACAACACCAGAAATAAAACTAATAATTATAAGTATTAGAAATGATATCAGAAAAGGATTGAATGTCTGAAAAGGAATTGCAGCGAATAAATCTTGAAAGCCTGCTTCTAAAAGACAACCTATAACAATATATAGACTAATGAAAAAAAAGATGATTTCCCATTCAATATCTTTTAAGAGTTCGCTCATTGGCTTTTTTGTATAACTTCTATTCACTAACACTAAAATTAAAGCAGAACATGCTGCTGTTAGATATAAGAGTGGAAGAATAGCAAATAATATAATGGTAATAATAATAGCAATACCATTAAAATAAAACATTTTTTTATTTTTTACCATAATATCTGTGTCTATTAAATCAATTACAAATTTTTTTTGAAGAGCTTCAATTTTAGGCTCTTTTCTTAAAATATATCTGTCCAGTAAAAATATTGTGGCAAACAACAAAAAAAAGGAAAAAATCCAATAATATTGAATGAAATATAATGTATCAAGATTAAACGCAGTAGATATAATAATATTTTCTCCACTTGAGAAGGGAGTAATTATAGATCCGATATTAATACAAATAGTCATACCTAAAAGATATGTTCCAGCTCTAATCTTTAGGAAATGGCATAATCTTATTACAATTGGTGCTAATATTAAAACAACAACAACATCACTTATTATTGCAGCTAAAAGGGTAGTAATTATGCAAAGGAGCCAAAAGAAAATCCTTTGTTCTCCCCTTGATAATTTAAAGAGCTTAACTGCCACAAATTCTAAAATGTTTGAATCTTGAGCTATTTTTGTTATAATGCTCATACTCAGAATAATAATAATTGCTTCCCATTCAATGAAACCAATAAAAATTTCAATTCCTATACCCTTCACTAAACCAGTAATTGTAGCAGCAATAAAACAACAAATTAAAGAAATAGCTACAAAATCAAGACTAGATTTCGAATAACTTAAAATTATTAAAACAAATAGAATGAAAATTATTATTAGCAGTATGGGTTCCAGCATTTTAATAAATTAATTAATTGAAAGTGATTAATAGATTTAATAATCAGCTTTTAATAAATATAATTAAAATAAATTAGTTTTATTTTCAAAAGGAATCCATTAAAAATTTCAGTGGGATTATCGAATTCTCGCTTAATGGTTTTATTAATAATAAATTGATTAAACTTAAATCATTTTATTAAAAAAAGTTGCAGTAAGAATGTGAATAAGTTCAAATCATTCAAGAGGTTAAAGTTTGATAATAAATAATCAAAAATATTTTCTTCGATGAAATATTTTAAACTTGGGAAATATCCTTCTTCTTCTTTAACTATTTTCACAATTCGCCTAATTAAATTTATTATATATTTTTCTACAATATACATATCGCTATTCATTGGATTGATATTAATAATATTAAACCCAATCGTTCGTTCAAAGGTTATTTTATTCAATTCAGGTTGTTTCTTTACAATGGCAAGGTTTGAATGGATCATAAACATTTCATCAATTCTTTCATATATAATTTCCTTTTTCCCATCAGATAGATGACCTTCTATTACATTTATAACTAAGTTCAGTATCTGCTGAAAGATTCCTAAAATGTCAAAAAACTCAGCTACAGTGGTGATACGCTCTGCTTGTTTCCATTGAGTATAAAACTCATCAATGATTTGTTCAAAAGGTTTATAGATTTCAACATTTCCAGCCCATTTGCTGCCCCATCGATTCTTTTCATCAGCAAATTGTTGGATAAAAGTCTGTCGTATTACATCTAAACGTGATCTTAAAGTATCTGCACTTACATCTTTAGAATCTGCTCCTATAAATAGTAAATTAGTTTCCTTGTCACTTATATATACCCACCTAAGACCACCCATTTCAATGGAATCTATTCCTTGTTTGAACTCTACAATAGTAAATTGATTTAAAGCGGTAAGGAGTCCTGATACTAAATCTTCATTTACAGGAAAATCCATATATGGTTTGTATACCAATGTAATTCCACTGTCTGATTCCATTATCCAAATATTCATTTTTTAACCCTAACTTTTAAGATACTCAATAAATGTAAGGTATTTATATTAATTAATCTCTAGTATCTCGATACTAGTATAAATCATCTAAAGAGTTGGTTTTTAACCATTTCTCTAATTTTCGTAACATTTCAGTAATTTTATTTCTTAAGGTAAATTCCGCTGCGTTTTTCCCTATCAAATTGAGAAAATCACTACTTAATGTAAAACTGTTTATAAAAACTCCTATTTTCGATTTATTCGCTGAAATTTCCTTTACCCTTATACGCCCCTCTAACTCTCTAACATCTTTATTATTTCGTACATTTATTTCAATTAATCTTCCTTTTCCTTCCTTTTGCTCTCCTCTATCCTGTAATAACAGTTCTCCTTCCATCTCAACCCTAATACCGATAATCTCCTCTATGATTTTAGTATATAACACATTTGGGGCTGTAAACTCTGCTTCCATTTTTTTTGAAGGATTAACAGTTAACCAAAACTCTGGCTTATAAATAGCTTTTACAAAATCGTCTTTATTACAGTTATCTATTTCTAAAACTTTTGAAATTATGTTAGTCGACACTGAAAACCAAGAAAAAAATTATTTTCTTAAATAAGTAAAATAAAGAAAGTATATTATCTTTATGAGTTTTTATTGCTAAATTAAAAAACTAGCCTCAGTTTTCCTCAATTTAATTATATGGACTTCCTTATAAAATTATAATCATCATCGAATATATCTCGAAAAATTAAGTTAATCGGAATAATTTGCTATTTTCAATATCATTTTGTTCTTTACAATGGGGGCAAATCCAGATCGTATCATTCTTCTTAACAGAGTTGATGCAATTATGGCAAATAGCTATATCACATATACAATAATGGGTGCTTTCCATCTTTTCTTCACAGTTTTTACTACATATAAAACAAATAGGGGGACTTCTTTCTGGCATTTTTCAAATCAGCAGTCTTTTTTATTTTATACTTTATTATACTTTTAATTTTAAGTATTATATTATTTAAATTATTAAATATAAGTTATCAATGGATAATGGCTAAAATAAGATCTGTATTTCAATTATTGGTTTTATTCAGTGCTTTTTTCATTTATAAAACAATAATGGGAGTAATTGAAAACAATGCAAATGAAGCTTTTTTATGGTTAATATTAACGGTCATATATATTATTTCACTTACTATTGCATATTTTGTTATAAAGAGATGGGAAAAGCGGCAAAAAATTTAACATTTATTTCTTTTTCTTGAGAAAATCCGGAATCATTCCATCAAGACCAAGACTTTTTAGAACAGTGTCTCTTATATTCATCTGAATTGTTAAATCTGACATCGTTTTAACTGTTTCTTCCAAAGTTTTACTCATTTCTTTAATCGTCTGAGAAGTTAATTTTAAAGATTCCCTTATGACTATATTAGTTTCATGTAATTCCTTAGTTAATCTATCCATACTCTTTCGCATTTCAGAAAGTTCTCCTTTTAAGTCTTTTATTCCAGCCACTTTTTACCACTTTCGACCTTGTTAAGCTTATTAAATATTTGAAATTTCTAATTTTAAATAGATGTTAGATTTTGCTTTTAAAAATTTATTGTAAATTTGATTTAAAACAATAATAAAAACATATTTATTTCCTTATTTGTTTTTTTATCTAAAAAACTCTAAATAAAACAAAAACTATGTCAGAGTGGAAAAATAACTTGGATAATGAAATTAATGATTCATATTTCGATGAAACTTATTGTACTGGCTGAAGCATAATAGATAGTTTTATAGAAGGCATAAAAAGTATTAAAAAAAGGTATCAAAGAAGAAAACAAGCAAAAATCAAATTAAAAAATCTCAAGGAGTAGATTGAAAAATGTTAGGATCTATTCCTATGAATTCTGTGCAGAATTCGAGATTAAATTAAAAATTTTTAAGATCTTTGATTATATCTTAAGATTCTAATATAATATTTTATAAAATATTATTACTCCTAGCTAAGTTTTTATTTTTTATAAACACCATTCTTTTATCCCTTATTTCTTTTGAAAAAATAAGAAAATAAGCGGTAATTAAATCATGGAAGATAAAGAAGATTATCTGGATATTGAGATTGATGATGATTGCTATAGCACAAGTTGAGGAATGCTTAATATGTGGTATCGAAGAGCACAAAGACTGAGAAAAATAAGAGAAAAACAAGAGCAAAATGATTAATCTTTAAATCTCAAAGAATTAAATCATAAATGGTAGGATTTAATTAAGAGTTCCGCACGAACTCTGGGATTTAAAAAATCTTACAATTTTTTTATTTTCCAAGACTTCCCGAACCTTCTCCTACTTTGCGATAAATAAATCCTTTTTCTTCAACCAGCCTTTTATTGAAAATATTCCTGCCATCAATAATAATTGGTGTTCTAACCTTCTTTTTGAGATCATCGAGGTTAATATCATAATACTCGCTATGATTCGTAGCGAAAATAAGAACATCTGCACCAGAAACAGCTCTATCGAAATCATTAGTTAATTCAGTTTGTTTGTAATCTCGCTCTTTAACATATGGATCATGGGCAATGAAAGTTATATTATGAGAATGGTATCTATTTTTCAAGAACTTAACAATATTTTCTGTTGGTGTATTACGAGTATCGTCTGTATTCGCCTTATAGGAGACACCTAACAATGTAATTTTAATATTATCTACTAGTTTGTCTGATTCTCTAAATGTATCTTCCATCAACTCTACCATATGGCGTGGCATGGAGTCGTTCACTTCTCTTGCTTTTAGCAAGATATCAGAATTAAATTTATGTCTAGTATACGTACGATGGCCATACTCGAGTAAATGGGGATCCTTTGTAAGACAATGACCTCCTACACCAGAACCAGGATAATGCATCATTCGGTCATGCCTTTGGTTGATTAATTCTATAATCTCGAATATATTTCTATCAAAATCTTCACATAATAATGCCATCTCATTAGCAAAAGCAATATTAACATCTCTATAAGTATTTTCAATACATTTTGTTAATTCTGCGGTTAATGTGTCAGTAACTCTTAACTCCTTTTTAACTACTTTCGAGTATAAGAATTTCGCTTTTCTATTTGCTTCTTCACATCCTCCTCCAATTACTCTTTCCATATCAATTATAAACTCGAGCATCTTCCCTGGCATTACGCGTTCAAACGAAAATACTAGAAAAAAATCCTCTCCTCTTTTTAAACCGCTTCCTTTTTCTAATATGGGTTGAACTCTATTATCTGTCGTACCTGGCGCTACAGTGGATTCAATAATGATTGTAACTCCTTTATTCAAATGTTCTGAAATTTTTCTTGAAACTTCCTCTAATGATTCATATCGAGGTTTTTTAGAGTTTAAATCCACAGGTGTCTGGACATCAATGAGAATAAAATCAGCATTTTCAACAGCATTATATTTATCTGTTACCTTGAATTTTCCTTTTTGTACCACCCTAGCAATTAACTCGTCTAAACCGGGTTCTTCTCCTTCAAAAGGATTCTTTCCTTGGTTAAGCCAATCGATTTTCCAACCGGACCTTTTAGACTTTCGTTGAATTCCCGTCACATAAAAATCCTCAACATCTGCGAGTAATGCTGCCATAGGAATACCTACATATCCCATACCAATAACAACAATATTAGTAGACATCTTCGATTCAGAAAAATATTAGTTTTTTAACTGCTAAGGTTCTAAATAAGTCATTATTGAAAAAACTTTATATAAAAAAAAATAAATTTATAGAAAATATGAATATTACTTTGGTTTCTTTTTATACGATGTACCTTTTATTGCTTTATATATTCCTGCTATGATTGCTCCAGCAATAAATCCACCTACATGTGCAAAATGCGCTGTTGAAGACCCAAAAGGATTATAAAGTGAATAAATAGCATATGTTAACTCTGCTATAAAGTATGTCAGTATGAAATAACCCGCATTTACTTTTCGCAGTGACGTGCCGGTTGCTGATGGAAGATAAAATTTATTGCCGGAATAAAGTATGAGATAAACTCCCATGAGTCCAAATATTGCTCCAGAAGCTCCTAAAGAAGGAATATCCGAAAATCCGGGTATTGGAATAATTAAAGTACTCAGAGCGTGAAGTAAACTGCCAGCAAACCCCGAAGCGAAGTAGGTAATTATGTATAAGACATGGCCCATGGCATGTTCACAATTATCCGTTACTATAATGAAGAACCACATGTTCATGATGATATGGACAATGTCGCCATGCATAAACATAGAGCTTATCAGGGTCCAAAGATTCACACCATTAAAGAAATCCGAAGGCTTAAAAGCAGCTTCAATATGCATTTGAGGATAATCCAGGTACTGCCAAATAAATACGATTATATTCGCAGCTAATATAATTACAGAAAAATATTGCTTAAAAAAGGGGATTCTATCAGGTTCTGCTTCATATACCAATTCGAATCACATCTCAATTTGCTCTACTAATATTTATAATTTGAATTAAAATGGTATTTAATAATTCTTTTAATAATTAATAAATCTAGATAATAATTAGTAGATCCCTAAAAAGAAAATGAAATTTTTGAAATAATAGTGGAATTTTTAGTTTCCTAATTTCCCTTTCTCCAATATCTCTTTGATTCTGTTTAAAAGTTCCTTACCCGAAAATGGTTTAGTAATATAGGCATCAGCACCTAATTTTTTACCCTTTTGAACATCTTCGTTAAAGCTTTTAACAGTAAATAAAACTACAAGGATATCCCTGTACTTTTCATTATTTTTGACCTCTTCCAAGACTGAATATCCAGATCGGCCAGGCATCATAATATCTAGTAGTATTAAGGCTATTTTTTCATAGCTTTCTTCTATAATTTTCATAGCCTCTTTCGCATTACTACTTGTAATTGTGTCAAAATCACCTAATTTTAAAAATTTCTCTGTAAGGTTGACGATGTCAGGCTCATCGTCCACAATAAGAATGGTATTTTTTTGAGACATTGCAAATCCTCATCAAAATATATTGCCTTGATTTTTGTGTAAAAAAATCTATCTATATTATATTGAATTTAGTCATTTATATAAATGAGCTTATTTTTTAACTTTGTGATCGCCATTGGTAAGAAAAAATCGACTCCCTAAATTTCCAGAAGATTATATAAATGATAAAGCAGAAGAATATGATAGTTCAAAATGGATGGAACGTAATCAAAAGAGATCCACATTATCTAGTCTACAGTATCTTATCGACGATAAATTAAATGAGAGTGAAGATAGTGTAATTAGAACGGGCAAATCACCCCTAGTTTTAGATTTAGGATGTGGGTCAGGATTTTCATCAGAAATACTGATAGAAAATGGTTTTAGAGTAATTGGTATAGATATTCTATATGATATGTTATCAAAAGCAGGGGAAAAGAAAAAAAACTTTAAGGAATATAAAGATTTGGAGCTTATTTTAGCAGATATTAATTATTTACCAATTAAGGTTAATTCAGTTGATCACATAATTTCAGTATCATCATATAATTTTATAACGCATGGATTGCAGAATTATGGCAAAAAAGCAAAGCTCCTTAATGACACAGCGAAATACTTAAATAAAATTTTAAAAAATGATGGAAGAGTTGTAATAGAATTTTATCCTAAAGATAATCAGGAATTAAAAATGTTTAACAAATCTTTTATTAATAACGGTTTTGAAGGATTTATGGTTAAAAACAAACCTAATCAAAAATCAGGACAGACTTTTTTATTAATGAAAAAGAGTTAAAGAAATATGGGATCGTGTATATTTTGTAATAAAACAGATAAATTAATCTCAGAAGTTCTACAATTATGTAGAAATTGCATATTAGAAGGAGATTGGAATAAAGTTAAATCTCATATATTAAATGTTCATAAGCAGGTTCGCCAGCTTGTGGAATTACCCGCTAAACCTCCTAAAGCAGAAAGACCGAATATCAAGTTAAAATGTAATTTTTGCATAAATGAATGCTCTCTATCTGAAAATGATGTTAGTTATTGTGGTTTAAGAAATATTCCACTAAAAAATTCTGGCCAATTACCATATCCCTCAAAATCAAAAGGCTATATTCACGGGTACATAGATCCCAATCCAACCAACTGCTGCAACAGCTGGTTCTGTCCCGCGGGAACATCATCTGGTTATCCAGAATTTTCGGATTGTGAAGGACCTGAATTTGGTACATATAGTTATGCCGCTTTTTTGTATGGTTGTACTTTTGATTGTTTATTTTGTCAAAATGCATCTCATAAGCTTTTTTCAAAAAGACACCTTTTCGATGTTGAAACTTTAGCTAAACAAATAGTTAAAAATAGTAAAATCACTTGTTTATGTTATTTTGGGGGTACACCTGAAGCGCAACTACCATTCTCTATAAATCTAGCAAATAAAATCCTTAAAAAAATTGAAAAATCTGGGGCAAATAGAAACATGAGAATTTGTTGGGAGTGGAATGGATCGGGAAATAGGAATTGGGTCGAGAAATGTATGCAAATTGCAATTAAAACAGGAGGAAATATCAAATTCGATTTAAAAACTTTTAATGAGAAACTTAATTTAGCTTTATGTGGCGTAAGTAACAAACGAACATTAGAAAATTTTAAATTTTTGGCTGAGAATTATTTTGGAACAAGGAAAGATTTACCTGAGATGAGTGCCTGTACATTAATGGTTCCAGGTTATACAAATCATGAAGAAGTGGAGCAGATTGCAAAATTTGTTAGTTCTATAAACAAAGACATTCCATATAGTCTTTTAATATTTCATGGAGATTATCAAATGCGAGATCTAGGAATTACTCCAAGAAAACAAGCTTTAAAATGCTTGGATGTTGCCAAAAAATATTTAA
>JBHLKB010000052.1:0-11013 GCA_048887205.1 Candidatus Hodarchaeota archaeon | reverse complement strand
AGAGAATATTTTGGCAACTCTACAGCTGGTTCACCTAAAGATTTTGGATTTTCTTATAGTGATTTTCAAATCCAGTTTGAAGTAAGAGGAGCCCAAGGCATTGAAGCACATGAAGACAAAGTAATATTTCCTAATGTTGATTTGACAACCAAGTGGGGAAATATTAAACAGAAATATCCTATGGTTATAGCAGGATTGGGAAGTACTTATGTAGCAAAAAGAAATTGGGAAGGTTTAGCAAAGGGAGCGGCATTAGCAGGATTAAGCATTACTATTGGAGAAAACGTTGTAGGGATGGATCCTTTCGCACAATTTGCCAATCATACGGTTTATCCCAAAGTTATTGATACCGAGGATATGAAAAATCGTATAAACATATATAGAGAGTTTTGGGATGGTAAATATGGAGATATTATTGTACAGAAAAATGTTGAAGATACAAGGTTAGGAGTTTTTGATTATGTTCTATCAAAATTAGCAGTGAATTCACTTGAAATTAAATTTGGACAAGGGGCAAAGGCAATAGGTGGTGAAGTACGATTGGAATCTTTAGAAAGAGCACAATTATTACAAAATAGGGGTTATTTAGTATTTCCTGATCCGACTGATCCTTTAATAATTGAACAATGGAGAGCTGGATTGATTCCCGACTTTGAAAGGCATAGTAGAGTAGGACTATCAACCACCGAAGATGTATTAGAAGAAATTGACCAAATACGGTCAAGTGGAGCAAAAAATATTTTTTTTAAGACAGGTGCTTATAGACCAGCAGCTACAGCTTGGATTCTTCGACTAGGTGTTGAAGGGAAAGTAGATGGAATGACTTTTGATGGAGCTGGAGGAGGGACTGGTATGAGCCCTGTGAGTATGATGAATGAAGGATCAATTCCCACGGCTTATTTAGAGGCTCTGGTAATTGGTTGTTTAGATATGATTAAAGAAAAAAAGCCAAATACCAAAATACCCACAATTGCTGTTGCAGGAGGAATTGCTAAGGAAACTCAAGTGTTTAAAGCTCTTGCCATGGGAGCGCCCTATGTTAAATGCATAGCCATGGCAAGGGCCCCAATCACTGCTGCAATGAAAGCAAAATACATTGGTGAATTAATTGAAAAACAACAAACAACACCCAGCATACTAAGAAATCTAGGATTTCCAAAAGATAAAGAACCTAATAGCTTAACTCTTAATGAGGCATTTGTAGATTATGATAAATTACAGAGAATTTATGTAGGGGAAAAAATTCCTCCATCTGCAGTTGGAGTCTATACGTATTTAGCAACTAAATTAGGCACGGGCTTAAAACAATTGTTAGCAGGAGTCAGGAAGTTCAAATTGGAATTAATTAATAGACAAGATTTAGCATATATTTCCCAACGTGCGAAAGATGTGTGTGAAAAGTGGAATTTAGGGATTGAATCTCAAGAATCACTCGATTTTGATTTAGTAAAGAAAGAGATTAACTCAGGTAGTTATGATTAAAAAATCAAATTACTCATTTAACTCCTTCAATTTATTTGCTTTTATTTGAATAACATTGTTGAATCCAGTCTCTAATATAATGTTCTTCATTCTCAAAACTTGAAAAATCCATTTTTTCAGCAACTTCTTTAGCTATCCAACTAAATAAATCCAAAGTTTCAAAAAGTGCACGCCAGATATCTTTTATATTATAATAAGCGAACGCATTCCGTAATCCATTCAAGATGCGCTGGTCAGCCCACGTGTCGAGAAATCGTCCTCTATACCATATATCATAGTTTTTACCTTGATTGATTTGTGTATGCCATTCAATAAGCTTTAATAAACAGGATTTAAGATGATCATCACATGTCTGCTTAGCAAACCATAGTTCTTCCCTTTGCAGTTTTTTAGCAGTAAAGATACAATGGTATAAGAAATCATTTATGAGCTCAAAAAATTCATTTTCTTTTGGTAAAAGTGATGGTTTTCGTGGAATTTTTAACATACGTTCCTTGAATTGATTCAGTAATCCATCCTCATCTACTATAATTCGTATCCCTCTACCAAAAAATTGAACCGCGTCCTCTAAAATCTGACTTGCATCCTCAAGGTTTTGTAACTGTAGTAAATTACGATTGTCCGATATCGCAAAATCGACATCTAATCCCTCTTTAAAAAGAACACGAAGTTCTTTGTCCAATCCTGCGGTTTGTTCGACAAATGATAAAATAGGTTCTCCAATGTTATATATCCATTCTGTATGAGTAAGTAATGAATCCGGATCGTTTGTAAAAATAATTATATCTAAATCAGACCACTCATCGGCAGGATGGTCAGTTCGCGCTCTTGAACCAACAACTATAGCACCGCGAACATCCTTATTTTTTTTTGCCCATATTATGAAATTGTCTTCCAGTTGTTTGAAAAACTTATCTATTTGAGCTGGTTCCTTCATTTCTTCAACACCATATTATTATTTCAAAATAAATATTATAATCTTTCAAAACTACTTCCATTCAGGAAATTATTAACAATCCTTTTTTCTTGATTATAACTGATACAAAACAAAAAATTAATTAGAAATAAAAAAAATAGCTTGAATTATCATATTAGTTCTTCTAATTGATTTATAAAATCTTCGTATTGCTTTATTCCAAGTTTCCAAAACTCGGGTTTGGTTATATCTAATCCCACTATTTTACCAAGTTCCTTTGGTGAAACACTACCTCCACTCGCGAGAAGTTTCTTGAATTTTGGAGCAAAATCTTTTCCTTCTTTTTTATATACTTGATATAGGGCATATACAAAAAGTTGAGCATAAACATATGGATAATTATAAAATCTAAAACCAACTCGAAAATAATGAGGTTTCATAGTCCATTCCCACATTAACTCATCAAAAAAATCAATTGAATCCCCATAAATTTTATCTCTACCAGCAATCCAATATTTCGAGATAGTTTGACCATCCAAATATTCATTGTTTTTTAATGCATTGTACAAACCCCATTCAAACCAATATCGGGCACTGACTTGGAATGCGGCCATTCCAGCTTCATCTAGAACATGTGCTAAAATTGCTTTTTTGAAACTATCAGAATCAGAAGTTTCCAATAACAAATCAGTTAATAATAATTCACCGAAAATTGAGGCGCATTCGGCGGTTGTATATCCTGGATGTAAATTCAAATATGTTTGTTTATTAGCAGCTAGATTACTGTGGATAGCATGTCCAATTTCATGAGCTAAGGTATAAATTTCCCCCATTTGACCAGCGAAGTTCATTAAAATAAAGCCCAATTTTCCTTTATACCAAGAAGCGAAATAAGCTCCATTTCTCTTTCCCATTCTGATACTTGCATCGATATGACGATTTTCAATCATAGCAGCCGCTATTTCTGCAAATTCTGTATCAAAGCTATTATAAGCGTCAAGAATCAGCTTTTTGGTTTCCTCCCAAATATACTTCTTATCTGGCATTTCGAGAAGTGGACCAAGAACATCGGCATAATTTAATCTTGGTAAGTTCAGGAGTTTTGCTTTAAGTTTTAGATATCTTTGATAAACATGAGCATTTTCTTCCATGGTTTTCATTAAGCTTTCAATAATTTCTTGTTCAGTATCATTAACTATTAGGCTATGATGTATGGCATTATCATACTTTCTTCTCTCAACACTTTTCATCCAATCACCACAAATATTTCGTAAAGCTGTTGAAAAGATATATTCATCTTTCCCTAGAGTACTGTATATAGATTTGTCAGCTGAAATTCTCGTTTCTCTATCTGGATGACGTAATAAGGTATTTGCTTCTCCATAGGACATAATTTTTTTTTCACCCTCAACCATGACATGAAATTGACGTGTATTAAGCCATTTTCCTTGCAATTGACTCCATTGGGTGACACCATACTGATCTTTCTCCAAAATTAATTGTTCTTCTACTTCAGATAAGAGATGGGGATAAGCTCTTGCAATTTTCTCAACATAATGTTTATAATTTACTAATACTAGATCATTAACTATTTCTTTATTCTCATAAACAAGTTTCCCAACTTCTAATTCTAAAAATGTCAGTTTTTTATTAACTTCAGTTAAAAATTCTATCGTTTTGTTCTTCAAAGCTTCGTGTTCTGTTATTTGCATATCGGCATCATACAAAATATGAGCAAATGTAAGTAGCTCATCTAAATTCGCTTCAAATTCTTCTTGTCTTTGGAATAATTTTTGTAGGTCTTTTGCTTTAAAATCTGGAGCTTTTATCTTTCCTTTATAATCTTTAATGAACTCTTCAACCTGAGTCTTAGAATTCTCAATTACTTTGTCAATTTTTGCATCATCATGACCAGTGAATAATTTGCTTAGATCCCAGGCAATTTCTTCTTTTATCATTTTTAAAAAATAAGATTTTATTGGATCTAATTAAAATACCAATTAAAATCTAATAGAAAAAAATTGATGATTAGTCTGATACATATAATGTGATTTACTCATATTCAATCGTACTAGGGGGTTTATTCGAGATATCATAAACCACACGGTTAATTCCTTTGACTTCATTGATGATTCGAGTACTTACCTTTTCTAAAAGCTCCCAATCTAATTTAGAAAAATTGGCCGTCATAGCATCCATAGATTCAACAACGCGGATTGCACAAATATATTCATAGGTTCGATAATCTCCCATTATACCAACAGTCTTTAAAGGTAAAAATACACAAAAAGCTTGCCAAAGATTTTCATATATTCCAGCATTTATAATTTCTTCAATCAGTATCTCATCAGCTTCGCGAAGTATATCAAGTTTTTCTTTATCAATAGATCCGATAATTCTAACTGCTAATCCAGGTCCAGGGAATGGATGTCTTGATAAAATTTCTTTTGGTAACCCTAAGTCCATACCAATTTTTCTTACTTCATCTTTATACAAATCCTTTAATGGTTCAATTATTTCCAGCTTCATATCATCTGGTAATGTTATATTATGATGAGATTTTATTTTCACAGAGGCTTTACTTGTAGCACTTGTTTCTACACGATCTGGGTAAATTGTCCCCTGAGCAAGATATTTAATATCTGGATAAAATTTTTCTAACTCAATTGTTTTATTCTCAAATACTTCTATAAATGTATGACCAATTATTCGCCGTTTTTCTTCAGGATCTTCAACACCAGAAAGCCTTTCTAGAAAAATATCTGCGGCATCTATATAATGGAAGTTCTTAAATTTAAGTTTATTTTTAAACGTCTTTTTTACTTGAATTTCTTCGTTTTTTCTTAATACACCATTATTTACAAATATAGAATGTAATCGATCATCTATTGCTTTATGTAGCAGAACAGCTACAACTGAAGAATCAATACCACCGCTTAATCCTAATATAACCCTATTATTTGGGCCTATTTCTTTTTTAATTTCTTCAATTGTAGTATCTATCCATCCTTTTAATTTCCATTCTTTTTTACAATTAGCAATTTTAAAAATGAAATTCTCTAAAATAGTATTTCCCTTTGGAGTATTTGCGACCTCAGGATGGAATTGAACACCGAATAATAATTTCTCTAGATTTCCATATGCAGCTATAGGACAAGTTTCAGTTTTAGCATATATTTTAAACCCTTCAGCGATTTCTGTGATTTGGTCTCCATGTGACATCCACACAATTTCTTCATTATCTAATGAATCAAATATTAGATCTGGTTCTAAAATAATGAGATTAGTTTTGCCATATTCTTTAATTTGCTTAGACTCAATTTTTCCTCCTTGAATTTGCATAATTAGGTGGTGTCCATAGCAAATTCCTAAAACGGGAATCTTATTTTTGGTTGTGAAATGAAAGAATTCCTTTCCTAAACTAGGACTATCCTTATCGTAAACACTGCTAGGACCACCAGAAAGTATTAGAGCCTTAGGATTTATATTCTTTAATCTCTCAAGACTCACATCATAAGGTAGGATTTCAGAATATACACCCAAATCCCTTATTCTTCGAGTAATTAGATGTGAATATTGTCCACCAAAATCTAAAACGATGAGTGTATCCATGACTATTAATTTTTTAATTTTGTACTTATTTATAAAAATCCTTCCATAGAAATTAATTTTTCTTAATAACCATTCACTTTTTTAAGTTGTAAATCTTTTATTTGTTGATAAGGGTAAAACATATGTCAATAAGAATCTAAATTCGAGATACTTTACTTACTTGGAATTACCGGGACTGGGGAAATAATTCCCGCAACTACGGCAAATTACATACAATTTTTTTATTTTAGATTATTCCTTTAATTAGAAATTGAATTTTTGAAAAGAACGATTATATGTAAAAAATCTAAAATCAAGAGGATCTATTGTGCCCTATAAAATTCTAAAGAAAAAACAACTTGGTAATAGTGGTACATTATTCGAAATGGTCCTAAAAACTCCAATTATTGCTAAAAAGGCATTTGCGGGGAATTTTGTACTAATTAGAATAAATGAAACAGGAGAAAGGATTCCACTAACAATAGCAGATTATAATAGCGAGCAAGGGATAATAACTATCGTCTTTCAAGTCGTTGGAAAAAGTACAAAACTTCTTTCTAATCAAAATGTAGGTGACGATATTTTAGACGTTGTAGGCCCATTAGGTAATAGAATCCATATAGAAAAATATGAATCTCCTGTCGTAATTATTGGTGGGGGTGTAGGAATAGCAGAATGTTATCCTCAAGCAATGGAATTACAAAGGGCAGGAAATAAAATTATTTCGATCATTGGTGCTCGTACGAAAGATTTTATATTCTGGAAAGATAAAATGGCGGCTGTCAGTGACAAATTTATAGTTTGTACTGATGATGGAAGTGAGGGAATAGAAGGATTTGTAACAAAACCACTTGAAGATTTATTAAGAACCGAGAAAATAAGTGCTATTATTGCGATTGGCCCTTTGATTATGATGAAAAATGTTTCCCTTATGACAAATGGTAGTAATGAATTACCGAAGGTAAAAACTTATGTATCTTTAAATACGATAATGATTGATGGTACAGGGATGTGCGGGGGATGTCGATTTTCTACACATTCTGGAGAAATTCGTTTTGCCTGTGTTGATGGTCCAGATGTCGATGGGCATAATGTAGATTTTAATAATCTTTTGAATCGTGCTAATAGGTTTCTTGATCAAGAAAAAGAATCTTTAAAACAGTATGAACGGGAATGTAGAGTAGCAGAAAAATCAAGAGGTGAAACGTCTTAGAATGATAGAACAAACACCATTGGTCAATTTATTCATAGAAAATAAGGATAGGATTATACAACAAGCTAGGTACAATGAATATGAATATAATACATTACTCAATTTAATAAAAGAGGCTGAAGAAGAAAGACAAAAAATCTTAAAAAAGATTAAAGAGATTGGGACTTTAGATCTTCAGAAATTGAAAAGTGAATTAGATCTTCCTGAAAAAAATCTAATTTATAATATTGAATATCTAAGAGAATTAGGATCATTGGAGTTTTTAGGAGAACAATCAAGGTTTTTTCAAAAATTTATAGAATCTAATAAAAATAAAGGATTATTCCCTAATGTTTCAATAATTAGAGATAAAAATTTATGTTGCGGGTGCGGTTTATGTGATTCAGTTTGTCCTGTACATGCTATTAATTATACAACCAGTACATTTGAAATCAATGAAGATCTTTGTTTTGATTGCGGTTTATGTTTTTCATGTTGTCCAAGATCTTTCTTTCCAAAAACCTTAAAAAATATTAAAGAGAATAATGAAATTGATACCAAGTTTTCAGAACAATTAAATCATTATTATGATATTTATTCTGCTCAAACTAATGATGAAAAGATAAAAAAGGTTGCCCAAGATGGAGGAATTGTAACGAGCTTACTTAAAACCGCTTTTCAAGAAAAACTAATAGATGCTGCTATAGCAGTAAGCGTATCTGATGAACCACATAAACCCTTACCAGTATTAATTGATCGCGAAGAGGAACTGTTAAGAACTGTTGGTACAAAATACACCAATTCTCCTTCACTCAAACTATTATATAGTTCAAGAAATTATAAGAATATTGCTATAATTGGTACACCATGTATGATGGAAGCACTAAAAAAACTCTCCCATTATCCTCTAAATAAACCCTTCTATAATAATGTTGCTTTAAAAATTGGGTTGTTTTGCATGGAATTATTTGATTATGAAAAGATAAAGAAGCTACTGAAGATTGAGTTTAAAATATCTCTTGATAAAAATGTAAAACAAATGGTCATTAAAAATGGACGATTTTTTATTTTTTATAAAGATGGTTCTATTTTTACTATACCCATGAAAAAACTCAAAAAATATGCTAGGTTAGCGTGTTTTTTTTGTGATGATCTCACCTCAGAACAAGCTGATATTTCTGTAGGTCCTATAGGATCTAGGTCAGAATGGTCAACAGTAATTATAAGAACCAAGAGAGGTGCGGATTTATTTGAAAAGGCTTTAAATCTTCATTTAATTGAAGCAAAAGAAATAAAAGAGGATAACAAAAGTTTTATCTCTTTAAATAGAATTGCGAAATCAAAACAAAAGTTCTATAAGGAGATAAATAGGCCACAAATGATTGAGCAAGATCCACATGTAAGGATTACTAATTTTCAAGAAGTACCTTTGGGACTATCTTTAGAAATGGTAAAATTGGAGTCCAAAAGGTGTTTACGATGTGGAAATCCACTGTGTGTTTCTGGATGTCCTGTAAATATAGATATCCCCCGATTTCTAAGATTACTTAGAGGAGAAAAATTCATTGATGCACTCCGAGTTATGAAAGACTCTAATTTATTACCAGCTGTATGTGGGAGAGTTTGTCCTCAAGAAACTCAATGTGAAGAAGCATGTTTACTAAATTCTCTAGAAGAGCCAATAGCTATTGGATATTTGGAAAGATTTATTGCTGATTGGGAAAAAAAGAACCAATTAAAGGAATGCCCTGAGTGTAAAGCTCCGAATAATATTAAGGTTGCAGTTATCGGTTCAGGACCCACAGGATTAACTTGTGCAGGAGAGCTTGCCAGAAAAGGGTATGATGTCACTATTTTTGAAGCATTCCATGCAGGTGGCGGTGTATTAACGTATGGTATTCCAGAATTCAGATTGCCGAAAGAGATAGTTAAAGATGAAATTGAAACTTTAAAAATGCTCAATGTCAAAATTCAGTACAATACAATTGTGGGGAAAACTTTAACTATTCAAGATTTAAGGGAAATGGGATTTGAGGCCTTTTTTATTGGAGTAGGTGCAGGACTTCCTATGTTTCCTAAAATCCCTGGACTGAATTTAAATGGGGTTTTAACAGCTAATGAATTCCTTACAAGAGCTAACCTGATGAAAGCTTACAGATTTCCAGAATATGATACACCAATTAGAGTAGGAGAAATCGTAACCGTTATCGGAGGTGGAAATACCGCTCTTGATGCGTCCAGGGTAGCTAAACGATTAGGAGCAAAAAGAGTAATAGTTGTTTATAGAAGATCAGAATTAGAGATGCCTGCAAGAAAAGAAGAGTATCATCACGCATTAGAAGAAGGGATTGAATTTCATTTTTTATCCAGCCCTCTAGAATTTATAGGAGATGGAAATGATAATGTGAAACAGATTAAAGCTATTAAAATGCGTTTAGGTGAACCAGATGAATCTGGAAGGCGCAGACCAATTCCAATTGAGGGATCGGAATTTTTAATTGAAACTGATAATGTATTATTAGGTATTGGTACTACTGCTAATCCTATTTTAACTAAATCAATTCCTGATTTAAAATTAAATAAATGGGGATATATTGAAACAGATGAAAACAGTAGAACTAATATTGAAGGAGTTTATGCGGGGGGAGATATTGTGTCGGGGGCTGCTACAGTTATCTCTGCTATGGGAGCTGGGAAGCGAGCGGCACATGCGATTCATCAATATTTAAAGAATAAATTTTCTCTCATCGAATAATGAATAAAGAACATTTAAAATCACTTTATTTTTTCCCAGATCTTTCCCACAGTAAACCTTTATTGTTATTATTTTATTTAATTAATTACTATTCAATTTAATTAAAAAGAAACATAAAATTTCTTCAGAAAATTATTATTCAAAATTACTAAAATTGAAAAAAATTCAATTCTAAGAGATATAAACAGTAATAAAATTCAATAAAAACAAGTGAAATTAATATGAGTGAAATGTTAGATCCTTTCAAAATTTCTCAGAAACAACTTTCTGACGCTTGTAATTTAGCTAATTATGATAATGAAATTTTTAACGCTCTGAGTGAGCCAGAGAGGTTTGTAGAGATAAAAATAACAATGAAAATGGACGATGGAACGATAAAAACCTTTAAAGGTTTTAGATCTCAATATAATTCTGCTAGAGGTCCTATGAAAGGAGGGATTAGATGGCATCCTGATGAAAGTGCTTCATTAGTTAAAGCTTTAAGCGCATGGATGACTTGGAAAACTGCTTGCGTTGATATTCCCCTAGGTGGTGCTAAAGGAGGAATCATTTGTAATCCGAAAGGTATGAGTAATCGGGAACTTGAAACTCTAGCAAGAAGCTATATTAGACAACTTGCAGATTTCATTGGACCAAATATAGACGTTCCCGCTCCAGATGTTTACACAAATCCACAAATTATGGCGTGGATGATGGATGAATATGAAAAAATAGTTCGTGTGCATGTTCCCTCTGTTATCACTGGCAAGCCATTACCTTTAGGTGGTAGTGCAGGTAGATCAATTGCTACAGCCAAAGGAGGTGTCTATTGTATTAGAGAAGCAGCGAAAGACATCGGTTTAAATTTAAATGGAGCAAAAGCTGTAATTCAAGGATATGGAAATGCTGGATCATGGGCCGCAAAATTGTTGAGTGAAGATTATAGCTGTAAAATCATTGCAGTCTCAGATTCTAAAGGTGGCATTTACAATAAGGACGGAATAGATCCCTATGCAGCAGGAGAATTTAAAGAGAAAACACGATCAGTGGTTGGCTTAAAAGGAACTGATGAAATTTCAAATGAAGAATTATTAGAAT
>JBHLKB010000051.1:0-11027 GCA_048887205.1 Candidatus Hodarchaeota archaeon | reverse complement strand
CCAGATTTTCCAGAATTATATATTTTCCTTATTGACGATGATAATTACGCTGTTACCCAATATTTAATTAACTCTAAAGGTCAATCTGTTTGTAAAGATCTCTCAAATGGAGATGGGCTATTCTTCCCTGGGAATTTAGGACACATTAATTTCGCTAAACCTTATTATAAAGATTTGGAATTTTGTTCCTACATTTGGTTCATTCCAACCTTGGGTAAAAAAAAAAAAATAGAACCAATTACTTTAAAAATTTAAACTAATGGATCATTATAATCTTATGTGAAAAATATGAGTAAATGGAAATTACCCCCTAAGGGGCATATGGATAAAGCTGACGGTATATATCTCCAAAATATGTCTATAGCAGAAATTAAAGAAAGAGTAAAGAATAATGATGTCATTATAATCCCTTGTGGCTCTACCGAAAATCATGGACCTGCAGCTTGTATTGGGGAGGATACATTCCTGGTAACACGAATGGCGGAATTAGTAGCACAGAAAACTGGATGTACTGTTGCTCAGCCGACTTGGTATGGTTCACATCCATATCATCACTTGGGAATGCCAGGAACTATCGTTGTTCCAGAGGAAACTTTTAAATCTCTATTAAGATCAATAATGGCTGGATGCTGGAATATGGGATTTAGGAAAATGATACTATTAAACGGACATGGTCAAGAATATGTTATTCCAAGCGCAATACATGAATTTGCGAAAAACTATCAATTACCTATGATAGTATGTAATGTGAATTGGTACCACGCAATTCCTCAACATTGTATGGATCAAGAACATGGCGGTCCATTTGAAACGCCGTTCATTCATGCAGATGAAGCTGAAACCTCTTTCTCAATGACTTTATTTCCTGAAATGGTGAAAAAGATAGATTCATGTGAGGATAATATTCCTGTAGGCTGGATACCAGAGGGTCATGTTGATAAAGCAGGAAATATCTATCAAAAACCAATAAAGTGGTATGGTCAAGTAGGATTTGGTCCTATCGAAGTATCTGCTTATCCAGAAGGACATGTAGGATGCCCGAGTAAAGCAACTTTTGAAAAAGGAAAACCTGGTATTGAAGCATTTTTAGATTACTTAGAAAAACTTGTTATTGATATACTGAAAACATTTCCACCAGGAAATCTTCCTCCAATAGAAGGAATTACTCAGCGAGATCCAAAAGAACTCGAACCTTATATTAAAGGACCCTTAAACGGAGGAAAAAGCATCTACCACCTTAGATACCCACCTTAAAGTTTTTCTCCAAGGATTTTTATATATAAAGTTGAAATAGAAAAATAATAGAAAAATAATTTATTATATACTCCTCAATATGTTTATTGATAGAGCAGTAAAAATATCTTTTGATTAATTTGTAACTATACATTTATTAATAATTCCAAAAAGAGAAGTATAATTTACTTGATCATCCAATAATACTATAATTATATTTCCCAAAATTTTAATTGAAAGTAAGTAATAGTTTGAACAATGGATTAGATTAAAATCTGGAGCATGAACTCCTATTTCAGAGGTTATCTCTTCTGCTAACTCATATAACTGCGACATATTTAACCCTATTGAAGTTTTATTAAATTCTGGATTTATGAAGGATTTGATAACAGCCCCGTTTTCAGATGTAATGATTATAAAATAAACTCCTGTCTCAAATTCCTTAATTAAGTTATCAAGGACTTGATCGAGGTTTAATATCACAGTCATTTATAATTTATAGGTTTTTTTCTATATAATAATTTTGGGGATAAACTGAATTTCTTACTTGCTATGATTGGATCTAAATAATATATAGGCAATTAAATTGAGTACTTCTAACCTGTTTAATTTGATAAATCTCATAGGAAATAATACAATTACACGTTGACCAAATTTTCTTCGAATCTGATGTAAGAAACAAAAGTGCTCAATTTATTTATTATTAGATTGTTTAAAAATAAGGAATTTTTTTTATTATGTTTCTTAATACTGACATTAGCAGTAGCTATACCTGTAGAGTTATGATATATGATCACTTAGAGCGGTCTTATGCAACTTATAATAGAATTTCTATTAGAGGAAGTTGCATTTATTATTATAGCTACAATCAGCGGTTTATTTGGAGATGGATTGATCGTAATTTGCCTGCAAGACATCAAGATGAAAATTTAGATTATAAACAGGTATTATAGTCTATGGGCCTGGCAGGATTCGAACCTGCGACATCCCAGTCCGAAGCCGGGCACCCTATCCAGACTAGATTACAGGCCCTAAAATTAAGTTCGAAAAATTAGTAGACCATATTATTTTCATTCATTATTTCTAAAAAATCTTATTGTATTAGGAATAATGAACATTTATTAAATTCTTGAATATATTAAATGAAAAATAGCTAAAATCTTAATTAAACTATTTTTTAAAACCGTTTTTTAAATATTCCAGGAATATTCGAAATAATTTTATAAATCTTAGACCTTGTGAGAGATCTCCATCTACTTTTATTATTCCTTTCATAAAAGCATCAGTTCCATACATCTCACTCTTTAAAATTTTAACAAGTATATCTTTTGTATACTTAACTCTAAATGACGCACTTTTGTTAATTCCTTTTTTGTAAATAATTAAACCATTAGAAATTTTTAGCCAAAAGTTAAAATTTATATCTGTAAGAATAATCTGATAAATATCATCATAATCTACTATTTCTTCTCGTAATTCTTCAGTATTTTTTATAATACTAACAGCAAAGCTAATTACTCTATCTAAGCTCTCGATAAACTCCTCATCTTGATTTTCTAAATCATGTATAACTGAGTTGAAATTCTTCGAATCAAGCATATCATATATACTTGGTATTAATTCAAATATATTATATTATTATACCTAAATATTCCTTATAATCTGCATTGTCTTTAAGCAATATAAATCTTTCTATTAGGTGTATTAATGTGTTTTCTTAGCTTAGATTAAGTTTAATTCCTAATATCCTTAACTCGCAGACGTTCTATTATCTTAGAATAAGATTTTTATAGTTTCCTTTATTCCTTTAGTTAAATACCTAATTTTTTTTGCGGCTATAGTGTAGCCCGGTCTAGCATTCGGGACTGTCACTCCTGCGACGCGGGTTCAAAAAAAGGCGCGTTAGCTGCGCCATTTCAAAATCCCGCTAGCCGCGCCATTTCAATTTAACCTTAATTGAATATTGATGTTAGTTTTATTTTTAATAAATTGCAAAATTAGAAATTAAGATAGTTAATCTTGAAAAAATTAAAAGTTATAAAAAAAAAGAGATGTTTATTGAAAGTGTGCAAAATAGAGAGGTTAAATAATTTATTTCACAAATCTTCTACAAGATCTTCATAAGCTTCTAAAGCCAATTCAATGATTTCTTGAAAAGCCATAGCATCTTGAAGATTTCCCTCAACAGTGATATCACCTGCCATATATGCTGAAGTAGCATCAACCTCCCCTAGCATAATACCAGCTCCGACTTCTAAATTACTAGACAATGTGAATGAAGGATTATCAACATCTCCTTCCCCATAATTAAGAACTCCATCTTTAACGGTCATCCAGGTTTTCGTATCCGCGTCGGTAAGGATAAGCTGGATGGCGATATCCATATCCTCAAGCTCTTCTTTAAGGTCTTCATTCTCTACAGAAATTTGTTTAATAAACTCGTACATTTTCAAAAGATTATTAGCACTGGCTGAAGCAGCTCCAGCCTCCTGAATTGCTTTTAATTCCTTTAATAAGGATTCATCAACCATTTTAATTTTCAACCTTCCTTTATAATTTTATTGCTTATTTTAAAAATTATTTGAGAATATATAGAATAAAATAACATATATAAAAAGGTTTTATTTCTATAAAAAGATTTTATTTCTTTTTTTATGTAGTTATGAATAAAATAAGCTAAAATACAAATAATAAATGAAATTAAAAACTAATATTATACTTATATTATTAAGCCTTAAAACCACATTTTAAAAGATTAAATTAGATAATGCAAAAAATTAAATCTTAGTATTTTTATTATTTTTTAAAAGGTGTATGCAGACAAAATTAGGAGATTTACCAAAAAAATGATCTTGGAGCAATTATATGATGCAACTGATAATCTAATAAATCAACAGTTTTATAAAGACGGTCGTGATGTAATTATTGGCAGAACACCTGAAGTTTCAATAAAGATTAGCAATTCAGGGCAAATCATTAGAAAATTTAAGGATTTATTCAATCAGAACTTAAACTTATTCTTAGAAGGTAAATATTTGAAATTTTTAAATCATTTCAAGAAGATTAAAGGAGTAGATGAAATATTTGTAAGGGAAGTTTATCAAGATCTTCAACTAAAATATGAACATTTAAAAGATACAAATTCAGATCATATAAATATTGTAATCTTATATTCTATGTTCTTAAATTCACTGATTTCAAGCATCAGAGATCTCAATTTTGGAGACGCAATAAAAGAAATAAAAAGACGGATTATGAAAAAATCGAATATTCGTGAACTAAAGATCCAAAAAGAATTGGATAAATTGTTTATGAAAAATGATGATAACATTTCAATCTTATACAATATCTCTTACCTTGATACTTTAGCAGAATCTTTTAATTATAAGAAAGTTGCTCATATTTGTAAGATTCAAAAAAGTAAGTTTATAAATCGAATTGTAAAATTAATCGAATCTTCAAACAAATAGGCTAAGTAAAGAACCTTAAACACCAATTAAATCATCGAAAAGTATAATTGCGAGAGATGTTAAAACTAATTCTCTTAATTCTTTATCATATATTCTTATTTTATCTGAAAATTCAATTTGAATTGTTTTGCTACCTGCTAAGAAATGGGACGCTCCATATCGGTGCGTAATGTAACCTCCGGTTAAGGCATATTCTCTCCTTCTAGGGTGACCTGGAGCGATTGGTATATTTAGTTCAAGACATTTTTGAATTATTTTTCCACGAATGTTTTTTCCCCAATCTCTTTTAGGAATTGATTCTGTGAAAAGTGAATCTAGGTTATTTGTACCTAAAATCACATCTACATCTCGAAATCCTGGAGGACGACTCTTTTTTTCAAATCCATGTATATCTATTAATATTGAACGGTTATAACATTCCAGATTGCTATGAATTAGTTCTTTAATTTTATTATGATAAAAATTATAAATCTCTTGAGCGAATAAAGATGTTTGAACGTATGCAACGCTTTTATCTCTGTTTAAATCTATCTGGCTTCTACGAATTTTCGATATTAAATAGGAGGGGTTATTTTTTCCAGATGCCTTTATTTTGAAGTTTCTCTTTAAATGTTTAATTAAATCTTTGGAAAATTCTATTGTGCCTTTGTCTATCCCAGAAATACCATTTGACCTTTCGGGGATGCTATCACATACTAATAATCCACCATGTGGTACGGATATGATTAATGGGATATCACCCCTTCCAAATTCTATGAAATCTTTTGCTTTTAACATAACTATAGAAACTATATTTTAAATCAAATGAATAAAAAAAGTATTTAAATCATAGGAGAATTCTTAAATGTTAAATATCGCATGATAATAAATACACAGAGCCATACTCCAAAACCGATAATCCCAAAAGTATAATAACCAAAAGCATTTTTATCTTTTTCGAATGTAATATATGCAAACAACCATGTACCAAGCCCACCAACCGCACATAGCAAAACATCAGTAATCATATTAGGCCAACTATCAGCTCGCCCTTCGAACTTCAAACCTAATGGAAGGAATAATAGATTCTCAACAACTTCCCAAATTATAGCAATGATAATAGTTAACATAAATACAAATAAGAGTGAGAAAATAGGAATTGTACCACGTTTCTTTGGGATAGTGTAAAATAATGAAAAGAACAAAAAAATCCCAATACCAAAACAGATATGACCTATAGAATAGAAATCAAACCAAGATTTCCCTACTTCATTAATTTCTGTTGCAAAAAATTCATTAAATATCATCTTAATTTCACTTATTTTTTTTCCTATTTATTACTATAAATTACAAAATTATAAATTTAATTTAAAAAGCAAGGTATTATACATTATCAGATTATTGTATTCATATAGGTTCAGGTGATTTTTAATTGAAAGAGATTGCTTTTTTAGTTTATTACAATAAACATAATTTTTACAGTTTAAATGCTATCTTAGGTAGTCTCGAAACAGATGAGATATTTGAAAGTATTGATTTTTATTTTGCTCGAACTAAATATACTCTTATTCAAATTCTAGAGAATAAACTTAAAAACTATAACAAAATTGTAGTAGGAATTTCTTTTTTCACTACTCAGCTTTTTGAAACTTATGACTTAGTAAAAATTTTAAAACGTAGTACTCATAAAAAAATTTTGATTATTGCAGGAGGTTCCCATCCAACCGGAGACCCTTATGGAACTCTTAAAATGGGTTTTGATATAGTTATTGTTGGTGAGGGTGAGGAGATCATAATAGAAATTATGCAAAAAATCAAATCTAATGAGAATTTTGACGATATAAAAGGAATTGCTTATTTAAATTCAAAAGGGAAATATAAATATACAAGAAGACGTAGTTTAATTAATTTAGATAAATATCCGCCATTCCCAACGAAAAATAGGAGATTTGGGGCAATTGAAATAACTAGAGGATGTTCCTACGTTTGTTATTTTTGCCAAACACCCTTCATTTTAGGCACAAAACCTAGGCATAGGATTATTGAAATAATCTGCAAATATGTAAAAGTATTGAAAGATTATTATGGAGATCTTGTAGATATAAGATTTATAACTCCAAATGCTTTTTCTTATGGTTCAATAGACGGAAAAAACTTAAATTTAGAAAAACTTGAGAATTTACTTATCAGTATTAGAGGAATTATAGGTGAAAAAGGAAGAATTTTCATAGGGACATTTCCATCAGAAGTACGACCTGAACATGTCACAAATGACACACTCGATTTAGTCTTAAAATATGCTAATAATGATAATATCACTATTGGAGCACAGTCAGGTAGCCAAAGAGTTTTGAACTTATGCCATAGAGGACATACAATTACTGATATATATAAAGCAGTTGATTTAACATTTAAAAAAAGCCTTAAAATTAATGTAGATTTTATTTTTGGATTACCTGGAGAAAATGATGAAGATGTAATACTTACAATACAGATGATGAGAGAATTATCTAATAAAGGTGCAAGGGTACATGCTCACTCATTTATTCCTTTACCTCAAACCCCCTTTGCAAAGATGCCTGTAAATAGAGTAAAAGATCTTTATAAGAAAGAAATAAAAACACTAATTTCAAAAGGATTAGCATTTGGAGAATGGAAGAAACAAGAAAAGCTAGCGATAAAAATCTATAAATCTATGCAAAAAGGAAAATTAAAATAAATTTCTCTACTTTATGAATTTTATAGTATCTTCTCTTATCTCTATGAAACCTTCTTTTTGAAGTTGATTAAGGATCTTCATTATTTTAATAGAGTCATTGATTTTGAGTTTTTTTTGAATTTCAGCGATTTTTATAATACTATCATTAATTAACATTTCTAGAAGCAAACCTCGAATTTGTCTTGTCGATCCTCTAAATGGTGCTTGTTTTCTATAGTGAGCACTTTTATTACTTAGTTCAGGATGTGTTTTTTTAAGCATTACACCATAATCCATTAAAGCATAATACCAATCTCGCGAGCTAGTTTTATCAACTGTTTTCTTTATAATTGGCAGAATCTCTTTATCTTTTACATTTTTTTTGTTTGGGAAAAAAAAGTAAATAAAAACTCTTCTTATGTTGGTCTCAATAAAAACAGTAGGTTTATTGAATGCGAATGTTATAATTGATGATGCTGTGTTGTGACCAATTTGTGGGAATACCTTTAATTCTTCAACAGATTTTGGTAATTTGCCATTAAATTTATTGATAATAATTTCTGCTATTTTTTTTAACGCTATTGCCCTTCTATTATATCCTAAACCTTTCCATTCCTTAAGAATTTGTTCAAGAGAAGCTTTAGATAAAGATAAAAAATCGGGAAATTTGGTGATAAATTTCACAAATTTTCCCGAAACCCTAGCCGCTTGAGTTTGCTGGAGCATAATCTCTGATATTAGAACTCTATAGGGTGTAAAATTTTCTCTAAAAGGAAATTTTCTCTTATGATTTTTATAATATTCATAAATAATTTTCTGAAATAGTTTAATTATATCAGAAGTTAAACCATTTTCTTTCAAGAGTCGATGAAAATCATTAATAAATAATTCTTTACTAATTTTAAACACATAAAAATGTATAATTATTAAGTAAGTAAGAAGAAAAAGATTTAACAAATGAATTTATGGATTTTATATTATAATCTTAACTTTCCCTTTTGATACTAAGAAAGATCAAATGCAAATATAGTAACTCCTCCCTCTATTCTCTTAAGTTTTAGTACATATCCTGAATTATTAATAATATGAAGCATTGGTTTGTTTTCAAGCAGAATTGAACCAGTAAATGTCCTGTAATTAAGCTCTTTCCCAATCTGTACCAAATAATTTAATAAAAATTTGGTTATTCCTAGCCCTCTCCAATTTTTGTGAATAACGAATGCTAATTCAGCAATAGAAGGCTGATGCGCTTTGAAAAAGGCCCCTAGACCAATAATCTGTCCTTCTCCATTTACATTAAATTCAGCTACTAAGATCATATCTGTTGAGTAATCAATATTAACCATTGGCTGGATTTTTTTATGTCGAAAATCTTTAACAGGTGCAAAAAATCTCAAATATCTATCTTTTTCATCCAAGGAATAATGAAGCTCTTGAATTAATCTTTCATCTGTTGGTTTCACAGGGCGGATTTTTATCGTTTTTCCATTTTTAAGTTTTAGAAGAGTTTCATATTTTTCTGGATAAATACTAATTCTTCCATCAATAGAAATAGGTAATTTTTGGTCTGAATATACGTATTTCCATTTTTTTGCGTGTTCTAATAAATCTTCCCTAAAATCAGGATGCGCAATATTAATCATTTCAAGAACTCTCTCTCTAATACTTTTTCCATAAAGATAGGCAATACCCCATTCAGTTACAACATAGTGAATATCTCCCCTTGTTATTACCACTCCCGAACCAGGTTGCAGGTAAGGAACTATTCTCGAAACTACAGTTCCGTCTTTTAAAGTTGCTGTAGAAGGTAAAGTCATAATAGGTTTTCCATCTTTTGCTCTGGCTGCTCCTCTTACAAAATCAACTTGACCTCCAATGCCACTATAAAAACGGTGCCCTAAAGAATCTGAATTCACCTGACCTGTTAAATCAACACTTAGAGCAGCATTAATAGCTACTTGTTTTATATTTTGACTAATGATAAATGGATCATTGGTATAATCACAAGGATGAAATTCTACCATAGGATTATCATCAACAAAATCATATAACCTTCTAGAACCCATTACAAAGGAGCAAATGATTTTGTCTTTATGTAAAGTCTTCTTTTTACATGTTATTACGCCCTCTTCCACAAGATCTACTATCCCATCTGAGAATACTTCACTGTGAATACCTAAATCTCTTTTTTCCATTAATTCCTGCGTAACTGCATTTGGAATTTGGCCTATTCCCATCTGAATCGTAGATTCGTCCTCAATTAAAGAAGCAACAAATTTCGCTATTTTCGTGGAAATAGCGTCAGGTTCACCATAGTTGAACTCAATGATATTATGATTACTTAAAATAAAAGCATCAATATCTCTCATATGAATGAAAGAATTGCCTAATGTACGTGGCATTTTAGGATTTATCTCAGCTAAGACATATTCAGCTGATTCTGCAATTTGTTTGACAATATCAACATTGATACCAAAACTACAAAATCCATATCGGTCCGGTGGACTCACCTGAATTAATGCTGTATCTAAATGAATCTTACCAGATTTGAATAAATTTGGAATTTCTGAAAGAAGCATTGGAGTATAATCCGCCTGTCCAACATCCACATATTTACGTAGTGATTTTCCGATAAAAAATGCGTTATGCCTAAATAAATCTTCTATACTTCCAGCAGTTTCATAATAATCTAAATCACTAAGGCTAAGAAAATGTAAGATTTCAATATCAGGAAGTTTTAATCCGAGTTCAATTAATTTCCTGGTAAGATCAATAGGTTCTGAACAACCAGAATCAATAAAAATACGGTTTCCCGGTTTAATACATTTTTTTATTGCTACATCAATTGATAATTGCTTATTACTATATTCTTTTAACAAATTATCTATTTCGTGATCTGATTTAAATGGCAAAAAAACACCTTTTTTTTCAAATTCAATTTAAACTAGTTCTTTTAGAATTTTAAACATAATTATCAAAATTTAATAAAAGATTTTTGAATAGTTTTTAAATTCTTTAACTCAGAGCGCAAAATTAATTATATGTTTTTTTTCTATTAAAGACAAATAAACAATAATAAATATTTGATTTCCTTATAGAATTTATATTTTCATAAAAATCATCTTCTTATATTATACATGGCAAAAGATAAAATCGAGATTGAAGATTTAGAAGCTTTCATTAATGGTTTAAAGGATTCTTTTGATACATTAGAAAATATTGATCCAACAAAATCAAAGGGCTTCCAAGCACAACTCGCAAAAGCTATTTCAGATTTACGCTCAAAAAGAGTAGCAAAAATTGAACCTCTTCCAGAACATATTGGACATTTTACAAAAGAAGATCTTAAAAAATTCTTACTAAGAGAATTAGAAACATTAAAAAAACTTTTAGATTCTTCCGATTTAAATCGTAGAAGAAAATTTGATTTAGTAATGAAAATTACTAAATTAAGAGAACAAGTTAATAATATGTGAAATATTTCTTTCTAGTAATTCTATTTTTAAGTAGCTTATTTGAGGTTTGGAAAATGTTAATAGATATCCATTGTCATGCTAATCTCTATTTAGTTATTGATGAGATTTTAAAAGAAGCAGAAAAAGTAGGAGTTGAAAAGATAATTTCCGTTGGAATGAGTTTTCTCAGTT
>JBHLKB010000050.1:0-11105 GCA_048887205.1 Candidatus Hodarchaeota archaeon | reverse complement strand
CATGATTTTTTATCAATTCCAATTTTAATTACTGCTGATCAAAATTTAGCAAACATGGTTAAGAATTCAATTGAAGAGCAATTGCTTGACTTATCACGTGCTGAAATTGCTCAATATGCTATTGAGCACAATGGTGGAATTGTTATTATTCCCAATATTAAAGAAGCTATTACGTTAATCAATGAATTCGCCCCTGAGCATCTATCTTTGTTATTAAAAGATCCTTGGGAAATCTTACCTAAAATAAAAAATTCTGGAGGGATCTTCTTAGGCGAACATTCTTGTGAAGTTATTGGTGATTATATTGCTGGACCCAGTCACGTTATGCCTACAGGTGGATCTGCAAAATTTTCTTCACCATTATCAGTTTTAGATTTTGTAAAAATAACAAGTTTAATTGCTTTAGATAAGAAAACAGTTTATTCAATAGCACCATTAGCAGAATTAATAGCTAATACAGAACAGCTTACAGCTCATTCAAAAGCCGCTAGGAGGCGATATAAATGACAAGAATTGAACCTATAGATCATATCACCTCAATTAATTCCTATAACGGAGTTAAGCCAATAGAACTCATTGCTGAAGAACTGAATATACCAGCTAAAAATATTATTAAATTAGATGGTAATGAAAACCCATATCCCCCCCTTCCAGAAGTGTTAGCAACCTTAGGATCTCTTGAAAATGTTAGTTTTTATCCGGACATGTTAAGCTCTAATTTACTAAAAATATTAGCAAAAAAAGAAAATTTAGAATCCAAAAATTTTATTATTGGTTCTGGATCTGACGAATTAATCGAATTATTAATTAGAGCATATGCTAGTCCTTCTGATACAATTTTAACATATACTCCTACATTTGGAATGATATCATTCTTATCTCAGGTATATGGAGTTTATTTTAAGGTAATTCCTCAAAAGCTTGTGCAACAAGAGATTTTTGCTCGATACATTCTTGATGAGAAGAGATTTATAGAAGCAGCAAAAGAAGCCAAAATAATTTTTCTAGCTCGCCCCAATAATCCAGATGGACAAGTTTTATCAGAAGAATTCATAAAAAATTTAATTTCTCTTCCAGTTTTAGTTGTTATTGATGAAGCATATATAGAATTCTCGAACTCTCACAGTCTTGCAAATCTAGTTCCTCAGTATGAGAATCTTGTTGTGCTTCGAACATTTAGTAAGGCATATGGTTTAGGTGGGTTGCGAGTAGGCTATGGAATTATGCCAAATGATATTAGAAATATCTTATTATCTATTAAACAACCCTATAATGTAAATATAGCTGGACAAAAAGCAGCTATATCTGCATTATCCAGCCCCTTAGTGAGTGAAAGAATTAATGAAATGAAAAAAATTAAAATTTGGTTTATGGAGCAACTTATTTCTCTTCAAAAGCATTTTAAAAACTTTTGGATACATCCTAGCGAAGCATGCTTTGTGCTCCTTACTTTTAGATCGGCAGATATTCCTAAGAAGCTATATGAGATTTTTTATTCAAAAGGCATTCTTTTACGGTATTATTCCTCCCCGGAGATGGTTAATAACTTAAGAATTAGTATAGGCCTTCAAAAAGATATGGAGCGAGTAATCGAAGAATTTAAATTATTTTTAGAAGGTGTAAATTAATTTGAATCGCCAATCAAAACAAGAAAGGAAAACAAAAGAGTCGGTAGTGAGTATTTTCCTTAATCTTGACGGTTCTGGATTATCAAAAATAAACACTGGAATTGGATTTTTTGACCATATGTTAAATCATATTGCAATACATGGTCTGTTTGATATTGAAGTGATGGTTAATGGGGATCTTAATGTTGATACTCATCATACAATTGAAGATGTAGGGATAGTATTAGGTAAATCATTTCTTGAAGCAATTGGAGACAAAGCTGGAATTGTTCGGATAGGACACTCTTATGTGCCTATGGATGAAGCTCTAGCTTTTGTGGCTGTAGATTTCTCAAATCGCCCCTATTCAATCATAGAAATCCCTTGGACAGGTAAATATTTTGGAACCAAGCGAGATGAATTAATCCCAGTTACTCTAATAGAGCATTTTTTACAAACCTTTGCAACATATGCTAGTATTACACTTCATGTAAAAGTCTTATCAGGAAAAGACGATCATCACAAGGCAGAAGCAGCTTTTAAAGCTCTTGGTCGTGCACTTGATAACGCTTCTCGATTTGATTCAAAGCGAAAGCAAAACATCCCCTCTACTAAAGGAACACTATAGAAAGAAAATAATATGAGTTCAATTAAATAATTGCCGATCTCATTATGATTACAATAATTGATTATGGAGTTGGAAATTTAAGATCAGTTCAACGAGCATTACAAAGGTATTATACTGATGTAATAATATCAAGCGAGTTGAAGTACATCAAAAACGCAAAGGGGATCGTTTTACCTGGTGTTGGAGCGTTTGGAGATGCTGTTGAAGAATTAAAACAACGAAATATTCTTAAACTTTTAAAGCAAATTATCCCCAGAAAAGCAACTTTAGGAATTTGTTTAGGATTGCAATTATTATTAAATAGTTCAGAAGAAAGCCCTGGAGTTGAGGGTTTAGGCATTATTCCTGGTAAAGTAAAAAGACTTAAAGCTACCCAATCAATTCGGGTTCCACATATTGGATGGAATAGGGTTATTCCACGAAGAAAACCATATTTTTTAGGTTTTGCTTACTTTAATCATACGTTTTATTGCGATGTATTCAATACAAATTCAATTTTAGCAAATTGTTTACATGGAATAAGATTTGGAGTTATATTTAAACAAGGAAATATTATAGCAACACAATTTCATCCTGAAAAAAGTAGAAGAGTTGGGGAAGAAATATTAAAATATTGGATCAATTCAATGCTTAAAACAGTGAATTAGATATGAAAACAATTATTCCAGCAATTGATATAAGAGAAGGTAAAGTTATAAGACTCATCCAAGGTGATTTTTCAAAAGAAACCATATATTCTGAAGAACCTATAGCTTTCCTTAAGCAATTCATTGAGTGTGGTATATGGTGGATACATATTGTTAACTTAGACGGCGCTTTAACTGGTTCATTTCAAAATAATAGGAGTTATCAAGTTATTATGGACCTAATTGAATTGTCAAAACAGTTTGGAATAAAAATTCAAATTGGTGGGGGCATAAGGAGTATTGAAACGGTTAAAAAATTAATTGATAAAGGAGTTGATCGAATAATTTTAAGTACAATTGCAATTGAAGATAGACCAATGCTTAAAAGTCTAATTAAGCAATTTAGAAAAAAAGTAGCTGTAGCTTTAGATACTTTTAATGAAACGATCAGGATAAAAGGGTGGCTACATGATACAAGTTTAAGTCTCAATAAAGTTCTAAAGCAAATGGAAAATATCGGAGTCCGAACTTTTATTGTGACAGATATTGAAAAAGATGGTACGACTACTGGAGTAAATGCAAAATTATATTCCGAAATAAAAAATTATAAAAAACCTACTACAAAAATTATTGCATCAGGTGGAATTTCAAGCATAAATGACATAGAAAAAGTATTACTATATGCAGATGGAGTAATAGTAGGAAGAGCCTTATACAATAAAAATATACCACATGATAGGTTATGTTCCTTACTTGATAAAATTCATAATTCGGGTTTGATAAGACGAATTATCCCTTGCTTAGATGTAAAAGAAGGAAGAGTAGTAAAAGGAGTAAGATTCCAAAATTTACGAGATAGTGGGGATCCAGTTGAAATGGCTCGTTATTACAATGATATAGGTGCTGATGAGTTAGTTTTTTTAGATATATCTGCAACTATAGAGGGGAGGAAAAGTATGCTTAAAACAATTCGATCTGTAGCTGAAGAAATCTATATTCCTTTTACGGTTGGTGGTGGAATCAGAACAATTGAGGATATGACATCAATTATCAAAGCAGGAGCAGAAAAAGTAAGTATAAACTCAGCAGCTATAAGTGATCCAAACTTAATTTCTAGAGGGGCAAAAAAACTTGGTTCTCAATGCATTGTCGTCTCTATCGATGCAAAAAGAAAAGGTAGGTCATGGGAAGTATATTCTCACAGCGGTACAAAACCTACAGGGCTCGATGTATTAGAATGGGCAGAAACTGCCGTAGAGAAAGGTGCTGGAGAATTATTGGTAACTAGCATGGATAGAGATGGTACAAATTTAGGATACGATCTTGAATTAATCCGTAAAATCACAGATAATGTGTCTGTACCTGTGATTGCTTCTGGTGGAGCTGGTACTAAAGAACATTTCTTAGAAGCAATCAAGAATGGAGCCGAAGCAGTATTAGCCGCTTCTTTATTTCATTATAACAAATTAGATATCCAGGATTTAAAAGAATTTCTAAACGATCACGATATTATGGTAAGGCTATGATTCAATGCTATAATAATACACAATCTTAATTGCATTTTTGCTTTTCCTATGAAACCAAAAAATAAAAGCTAGTTATATTCTATAACAGAGGAATTTTAGTTTTATAATTATTGTGATATTTTTAGATAAGACAAATAGGTGTTGAAAAAAATGTCAAATAAATTAGTGTGCAGTATATGTGGCTCTGAAAGATCAGTTCCAACTTGCTGTGATAAATCAATGATGGTGAAAGATGATTATTTGCTTTGTTGTTGCTCTGAAGAATGTGGATATCAACCTATTCCTGAATGTTGTGGAAAAAAAATGGAATATGTATAATAGAAGTTATTAGAAAAATCAATTAAGATGAGGAGACTTTTTTCTACCAAACCAAATTTGCTATAATATCTTTTGCTGTTTCAGCTTGTTTCTTACTTAATATTTTTCGAATCCTTAAATCGTTAATAGAGTCTTCTAAACGTGTGTCTAAGTTCTTAGTTTCCATTAAATTATTTTTATCAGCCTGAGTTTCAACGAGTTCAATCATTGCGTTATCTTTATTCATTAGATCTCTTAATTTCTGCCTGAAACCTGCTTTAACTTTGGTTTCTACTTTCTTACCTTTATCAATCAATATAGGTAGAACAGGAGCTCTTTCAGTAGTTCTATTTGTGTTAGGATCGGTAAAAAAGAATATATAAATTGGGATTCCTACAATGACATTTTGAGTTTTAATCTCGAGAGTATAATTGTTAAAGAAGTCTTGAACACTGGTCATCTCTTTATCTTTTACGGATTCAATATTGTCTAAACAAGATTGCTTTTCTGTTTTTATTTGAGCAACAGTATCTTCAGCAGAAGTTAAATCTTTACTAAGTCCACTATGTTTTGCTTCAATTTGTTTTTCAACCTCGGTCTTTTTACGTTCTAGTTCTCTTAACTTCTGTTGTTTTGTTCTTTCAAGATCAGAGATTTCACGCTGAACATTTTTTCTTAATTGAGCAATTTCATTATTATATCTACTGATAGCATTTCCTAATTCTGTATATTTCACATTGATATCCTTTAAACCCTCTTCTACCAAAAATAGATCGCGGTTATTAATTGCATTCTTCAAACCATCAACACTATTTTTAATTGAACTAAGATTATTATTCAATTCTCCTGTTTTATCATTTATTTTGTACTTTCCTAATTTTACTAATTCTTCTGGAGATTTTTCAATTTCTCGTTCTTTTTCTGCTTGAATTTCCTTATTTAGTATGGCTAATTGCTTCTCTTCCTCTCCAGTATCTACTTTAGTGTCTCTAATTTTATCTACCTTTTTCCCTCCTTTTTCTATCCATCTCTCGCATAATTTTATAATAGCATCTCCAAATGCATCAAGCATTTTCACATCTTTCTGTGAGACATATTCAGGTATTTCTGGTACTATTTTTGTTTGATTAACACTTTTAGTAATAGGTCCACCTTCTAATAGAAAATAAGGCGTAGAATGAGAGCTTAAACTATATTGGTTAAGAAAAAAATTTTGGAAATATCCAACTTCGCTGGTATTAAATAAGGCTTCTTGTATAACAGTGCCCCTTTTAAAATTTTTTGTACGTCGTAAATAGGTGTTATTATAACTTTGTAATGAACTTAAGAATGATGTAGGATCTGCTCCTTTAATAACATTTTCAGGACGTGGTGGCATTTGTGCAAATTTACCTACGCTTAACTTCTCTTGTTTGTTTAATAGATAACTGCAAACACACGCTCGTGTATCACTTAATGGAATTAAGCGAACTGGCCAGAATGCTGTTGAAATTTTTGAGACTTTTCCTAATTTTTTAAGACTTTTACCATAAATACTTATACACTCAATTAATCCCAAGGCTAATTCGTTTAATAATGCAGCTTGGCTCCGTGCTGGAGTTACTTCGTCCATATTAATTAAATAAGGTACTACTTTATCAACCATATTTGTTTCACATAGTATTTCTATATTAAATTTTAATACCGATATAATAATTAAAGTTTTGGTTTTGAATTGATTTTATAATATCTTATTATAATTTCAAATTGAAAAAAGAAAAGTTAATATCATGGATCGGAGATAGTTCTAAATATTAGAGGTGTAAATATAATGATTGAAAAATTCCTAGAAGGAAAAGGCGCATTAATAACTGGGGCTGCATCTGGTTTTGGAAGAGATGTAGCATATTCTTTCGCAGAAAGAGGGGCGGAGTTAATATTAGTTGATATTAATGAGGAATTATTAGAAGAGACTTCTAAAAAAGTTGAGCAAAAGTCTGGTCAGAGAGTAATCCCAATTGTTTGTGACGTTTCAGATGCTAAATGTGTAAAGAAAATGACTGAACAAGCATTTAACGAGCTAGATAATATATATGTTTTATTTAATAATGCGGGAATAGCAACTACATATGGTGTTGATATTATTCGTGTTGGAGAAAAAGTGTGGGATAAAACAATGAATGTAAATCTTAAAGGGCAGTGGTTAGTGGATAAATTTCTTTGTAGAAAAATGAACAGGCAAGAATTTCAGCCATTGAGAGGGAAAGTTATCCATAATTCTTCTCATTACGGTATAAGTGTTAGTCATATTGTACCATTATATAGTTTAAGTAAAGCTGCCATAATAACCCTTAATAAACTCATAGCAAAGACTCTTGCTCCTTATATCACTTCAAATGCAATAGCACCTGGATACCATCCTACTGGATTTTATCAGTATAGAGAAGATATTATAAGGCAAGTTATTAAGGATTCAAATGAAAAAACTCCTTTAAATAGAATTGGAACGGCTCAAGATGTTGTAGATCTTGTTTTATTTTTAGCTTCAAGTAATAGTGATTATATTACTGGTCATTGTTTCGTAGTAGATGGAGGAATAGCAGAGATTGGAGTCCACGCTCATAAATTGAATGTAAATGGATAAATTTTCATACAGAATGAGGTAATTATTATGGTTGAAAAATTTTTAGAAGGAAAAGGAGCTCTCATAACTGGTGGAGCTTCTGGATTTGGAAGAGGGTTTGCTTTTGCCTATGCGGAAAGAGGAGCAGAGTTAATACTAGTTGATATTAATAAGCAATTATTAGAAGAGACTTCTCAAAAAGTAGAAAAAGAAACTGGACAAAAAGTGATTCCAATTATATGTGATGTTACTAAATCAGATCAAGTTCAAAATATGGCGCAACAAGCATTTAAAGAATTAGATAATATATTCATATTAAATAACAATGCAGGGGGCGGTTTTGGTTTTTTTGATTTAATGCGAGTTAAAGAAAATATATTTGACAAAACAATAACTCTTAATCTAAAAGGACAATGGTTAGTAGCAAAAGAGATATGTAAAAGAATGAAAAAACAAAAATTTGAACCGCTTGCAGGAAAAGTTATTCATACTGCCTCAATAGCAGGCGTAAAGGTCGACGGTGGAACTCCAGTATATTCTATATGTAAAGCTGGCATAATTGCAATGATGCAATTGCTTGCTCAAAGTCTCGCTCCTAAAATAACTGTTAACGCGATTTCACCTGGTTATCATTTGACAGGGGCATATAGAAACAATTTAGACGCAATGAAAATGACTATGGATGAAGGACATGTGAAAGTTCCATTAAATAGATATGGAACTGTAGAGGATGTAGTCAAAATTTCAATATTCCTTGCATCATCTGCCTCTAATTTTATTACAGGACACAATTTTATTGTAGATGGAGGAATTGCTGAGGTAGGTGTTCCCGCATATTACTTTAAATCTGATATCTAAGTCAAATATTTTTATTCTTGAAAAAGAGGAATATTAGAAAAACTGATGTTATTTATAGTTAATACGATCTTCTTATAATTTAATAAAAAAACTTTTTAATAAAGTGTTTAAGATGTTGAATATTTTTATAGCGATTACTCAAATAATATGGGGATTTGGCATTATTGGTTTTTGGATTTATTTTTTTCTTGTAGAGAATAAAAATCCAGAAAGAACAGAGGTATATCTTGTCTTTGAAAAGTCTTTTGTATTACCAGATATATGTTGGGTAGCTACTTGTTATTTTATTTCTGGCATTAGTTTATTTATGAATCAACAGATTTGGGTCTTTTTCTCAATAGCAGGGGGAAGTGCAATGTTATTTCTCTTTCTTTTAGATTTCTCTTTTAATATACAACAAGGGAATTATAAAAAAGATAAGATAAAAGAAAATTTAGGCGAAATAGTGATTAATATTCTATGCGCAATATTCGGTCCTTTGTATATGATATTGGGTTTTATAAATCTCTAATTTTTTTTATTTTCTATTTTTTAAGAAATTTTAAAGCTAGTTTTTATAAAAAAAGACATTTAAATTTATATCTATAATCCTAAAAATAAATTAAATAAATAGGAGGTTAAATTAATGGTTAAAGTTAATGGAGCTCAATTAGTGGTTCGTGCTCTAGATAATCAGGGAGTTAGAGTTATTTTTACTCTTTGCGGAGATAATCGCTTAATTTATCATTATTGTCAAGATCCATCTTGTACTGAAACTGGAATTGACATTATTGATTTCCGACATGAACAGGCTACCGGTCACGCTGCTATGGGATATTTTCTAGCTACTGGTGAAGTAGGGGTGTGTTCAGTTCAATCTGGACCGGGAATTACAGATTTATTTCCTTCAATTCCAATTGCTTATGATGCAAGCATTCCTCTCGTAGCTATTTGCACAAGTACTGCACTAATGGATTTTGAAAAGCTAGCTCAGAATGAAATTGATGTAGTTCCATCCTTTCGCCCTGTCACAAAGTGGAGCGGATATTGTTATGAAACTGCACGGATACCAGAATATATCAATATGGCTTTTAGAATTGCTACAACTGGTCGTCCAGGCCCTGTTCTTCTTCTTATTCCTTTTGATATTTTAATAAAAGGATGTGACGATGATTTAGATATCGTACAACAAGCATTTAAACCAGTTCAGAAATTAAGGGCGTTTTATGGACCCTATGGAAATAGTGAACTTGTATCTAAAGCGGCTGATTTACTCCTTAAAGCCCAACGACCTTTAATTATTGCAGGAACGGGTACTGCTTTTTCAAATGCGTCTTTAGAACTTTTAAAATTTGCTGAATTGACAAAAATACCTGTAGGATTGTGGGGTTTTGGTTTAGGAGAAATTCCACCCGATCATCCATTATATTTTGGAATCGCAAGTCCATTAGAGGGTCCAGGAACAGCATTCCTTCAGAAGGTTGACGTAGCATTAATTTTGGGAGCTAGAATTACTGAATTAATGAATTTTGGATATATGCCTTATTTTTCAGATGAGGCAAAACTTATCCAAGTAGATATAAAAGCAGAAGAGATTGGGAGAAATCGTGCTATTGATATACCTATTGTGGGAGATGTTAAAGGTGTTCTAACACAATTAATTCAAATTACGGAAGATAAACTGCAAAAACCAAGAATAGAAACACAGTGGGTTAAAACTATTCAAGAATATTTGAAAAAATTTGAAGTACGTCTAGAGAAAGAAGGATCTTCAGATAAAGTACCAATTCAACCTCAACGGCTAGTTAAAGAAATTCGTGACTTTATGCCTAGTGATGGAATTATTATTTTAGATGGCGGGGATACAACCATTTGGGGTTTGATTTACTTAAGGGCTCATTTTTCTCAAGCACTCTATTTCTCCGGTGGTTTAGGCATCCAGCACCTCGGAGGGGGTGTACCAATGGCTGTTGCTACTAAATATGTGTATCCTGAAAAGAAAGTTCTTGTTTTAACTGGTGATGGTTCATTTTTATTTAATGGAAAAGAAATAGAAACTGCTCGGAGATATAATTTACCGATTGTGGTTGTTATAAGTAATGATAGACTTTGGGGATTGGTCGCAAGAAAACAAAAAATATCACATGGAAAGAAATTTTTTGGTTTAGGTTCCTCCTTGACTGATGAAACTCGTTATGATAAATATGCTCAAGCTTTTAATTGCTATGGTGAATTAGTCACTGATCCAAATGAGATTCGCCCTGCTTTGCAACGTGCTTTTGATTCTGAGCTTCCTGCTGTGATTGATGTTAGGATTAATCCAAAGATGAATACGGTGTTTGATTATCTTGCTAAAGAAGGTTATAATCCAGACAGTTGGGTACGAAAGGTTAAGAAAAAAGCGGAAGTTATTCTTGAGATCCCACCAACAAAGAATTAGTTTATTATACTCCTATAAAGAAAAAATGATATCTCAAAAGAGATGAATTAAATGAAAGCAGCGAAGTACGAAGGAAAAGAAAGAATTTCAATTATAGATATACCAAAACCTACTCCTCAAAAAGATGAAGTATTAGTTCAGGTAAAATATACTGGAATATGTGGTTCAGATTTAGAAATATATAAAACAGGATTACTCCCTGCAAAAGTAGTATTAGGCCATGAAATTATGGGCTATATATCAAAGGTTGGTCCTGATGTAAAAAAATGGAAAATTGGTGATCGGGTAACAATATTTCCAATCATCAGCTGTGATCATTGTCATTTTTGTCAAAAAGGTCAATCAAATTTATGCATTTATGAAGATTCTATAGTGCTAGGGCAAGATGGTGGTTATGCGGAGTATGTTATAGCTAAACAAGACCAACTTTATAGTATTCCAGAAGGGATACCAGATATACATAGTACGGTTTTTGATCAAATTGCAACTACGCCTCTAGCATTGCGGGAATCTAATTATATACCTGGAAGCCATAATGCTAT
>JBHLKB010000049.1:0-11211 GCA_048887205.1 Candidatus Hodarchaeota archaeon | reverse complement strand
GTATTCTTTTTTACAGCTGCTCCAATCATTCCAAAATTCGCAGCTGAAGTTTTTCCAAGATGGCAATACATCTTACATTTCTCCTTTAATAAATCTAAGTTCTTCATAATTTCTGTTGGTTTTAATCTTAAGTCCATTGGAGTCCACATTACACCCAATTTAGCACATGCATAACCTAATATTATGTGTTCATATAGAAATGGTAATGATGTTGCTATTATATCACCTTTTCTAAATCCCATATTATAAATTTTGAATGCCATTGCGTTAATCGCTTCATTAAACTCTTTGTATGTTACCTCTTTTCCAGTATCATATATTATGAATGCAGTTTTATCAGGTCTTTCTTTAGCCCATTTTTCGATCACACCACAGATTGTATGAGGATGTTGATTAAATTCTTCCCAAGACATTTTTTATTTCACTTCATTTTGATTTAATTTGGATTGAGTATATAAAATTAAGAAGTAAAACTAAAAAAATGTTTTTTTAAAAGAATTTTTTTCTAAAATCTTTGATATATTGGTCTTTATCTTCGTACTCATACCATGCTGAACCAATTTTTTCTAATTCGTAAGCTTCATTATAAGATTTATCTGCCAAATGATTACTGCATAATTTAATAGCATTCATAACTGTTTGATTTTTAGTAAAGAGAAATTTTGCTTTATCCAACGCAACTTTCAATAACTCTTCTCTATCTTCTACAATCTTATCTATCAATCCGATTTCTAATGCTTTTTCTGTGCTGATTTTTTCAGCAAACATAAGTATTTTTTTTGTCCATGGGATCCCAATGACTCTTGTCATTAATACAATAATACCTGTACCTGGAAAAATACCTAGATTTATCTCGGGCATCATGAAAAAAGATTCTCTTATAGCTATCCTACAATCAGAACAAAGTGCATACGCCACTCCATCACCCATAGCTTTACCATTAATAGCACAGATAACAGGTTTTCCATAATATAACAAATCTTGGATAGATTTTGCTGTACTTTCGTATTCTTTTACAGCTACATGATCACTTCCATCAATCTCATCAATATCCATTCCTGTAGTAAATGATTTTCCATTTCCAGTTAATATTATCCCTCTAATTTTTTCTGAATTTTGGCAGAATTCTATTGCTTTTTTAAGATTCTTTGCCATTTCGGTCGTAATCGCATTTCCTCTATGAACTCGGTTTAATTTTATAATTCCAAACTTTTTTTTTATAGCAAATTCAATAAATTCTCCAAAATCATTATTTTTTAATGACATAATTATTCATTTTAGTTATTTTTATTCAAATTTTTTTCTAAAAGTATCTAAAAATTCAATTTTATCTGGATATTCATACCACGCAGAAGCTTCCTTTTCAATCTCATAAGCCTCATTATAACTTTTATCAAACAAATGATTTGCACATAATTTTATAGCATTTAGAACTGTTTGATTTTTGGTAAACAGAAATTTTGCTTTATATAATGCGTTTTTCATTAAATCCTCTTTTCTCTTTACAATCTGATCTATTAAGCTAATTTTTAAGGCTTTTTGAGTGTCAATTCTCTCAGCAAACATGCACATTAATTTAGTATACGGAATTCCAAGTACTCTTGAAAAGAGAACTATACATCCGGTACCAGTAAAGATTCCGGAAAAGATTTCTGGCATTTGAAAAAAACTTTCTTTAGTAGCAATTCGATAATCGCAACATATTGAAAAAACAACACCTTCGCCCATTGTTCTTCCATTTACTGCACAAATAGCTGGCTTACCATTATATAACAATTTACAAATAGTCGCTGCTGTTCCTTCCAAATATTTTACCGCTTCATGATCACTCCCATCAATAGCTCCTAAGTCAACTCCCGTACTAAAAGATTCCCCATTATTTGTTAAAATTAATCCTCTAATTTTTTCCTCTCGTTGGCAATGTTCAACAGCTCTTTTTAAATTTTCGAATTGTTCAATATCAAATGCGTTTGATCTATGAATTCTATTAAGAGTTATAATTCCAAATCGCTTTTTTACTGTGAAATTGATATATTCTCCAAATTGTAAATTATTAGACGACATTATTTACATTAATTTTCAATTAATAAAAAACAATAATAAATTAATTCAATATAAATGAATTATAGAGAAGTAAAACTTGATAGAAAGCAAAAACTCGTATAAATTCTGATTCATGCCAGTTCATATCACAGACTTTATAGAGGAAAAGCCCCATTTAATAAAAAAAAAAGATTTAAGGAAGTCACCAAACTTAAAACAAGTCTTTTCAGCAATAAACCAACATTTATATGGAAAGCTAAAATACACTGATACCGATACTAGAGCTCGGTCAAAACAAATTATAAATCTTCTATTCTGTAAATTAGTTGATGAAATTAATAAAAAATCTGAGGAGGAAGTTGAATTTTGTATAAGAATTGGCGAATCTGATAAACAATTATTAAAAAGAATTCAAATATTTTTCAATACAAATGTACGAGAGAAATATAAAGATATTATTGATGAAAATGAACAAATCACATTAACTAAAGAACTTGTGTATTTAGTTGTAAAAGAATTACAGCATATCTCACTTCTTCAATCATCTAAAGATATTTTAAGTGATGCTTTTGAAATTTTTGTTAGTAAGATTTTAAAAGATGAAGCTGGGCAATTCTTTACGCCTCCCAATATAATAAAATTTATGGTAAATTATTTAGATCCTGGTGTCGATTCAAAAATTTTAGATCCTGCATGCGGTCATGGGGGTTTCCTACTTGAAGCAAAAGATATATTATGGTCTAAAATTGAATCAGAAGAAAAAAGAATTGAATCAATCTCAAACCTATTTGGTATTGATAAGGATTTATTTTTAGCAAAAATTAGTAAATTATATTTAGAGATATTAAGTAATGGAAGATCTAATATTTTTTGCGAAGATTCTCTAGATCCTAAAAGTTATAGAACTCCAGCAAAGGAGGTAATAAAAAATGATACTTTTGATTACATTCTTACTAATCCACCGTTTGGTGTTAAAATTCCAATAAATGTTAAAGAAATTTTAATCAATTATCAACTCGGACATACTTGGAAAAATATTGATGGCAAATGGGAAATGCAAGATAAATTAGTAAAACAACAAGCTCCTCAAGTTCTGTTTATTGAAAGGTGTGTTCAATTACTTAATGATGGTGGCAAATTAGGAATAGTTTTACCAGAAGGAATATTCGGAAATCCTACAGATCGTTATATATGGGAATATTTAACCTCTAATGGCAAAATTTTAGGAATAATTTCATTAGATCAGAATACATTTCAACCATATACGTGTAATAAGACAAGTATCTTATTCTTTGAAAAATCAAAAAACATATCAAAAGATTATATAATTGATTTTGCCATTGTAGAAAATGTTGGACATGATAAAGATGGAAAGATTCTATACAAACTAAATAAGGATGGAAGTAAAAAATTTGATTCAAAAGGCAATAAAATAGTGAATGATGATCTCATAGATTTACATTTAAGAATAAAGGATGCTGAAGAATTTAATTATTTAAAGGAACAAAAAATCTTTAAGATAAAATATAAAGAACTTAAAAATAAAATTTTCATTCCGATTTATTATACTGGAGTAGAAAGAACGTTAAAGAAGCTTCAAGCTGATAAGAATTTCACTCTTGTAACTATTCAAGATTTGGTAGATAAACAAATAATCTATACTAATAAGGGTGGTTATCTCCCTCGAGGAGATGAGATTGGTTCCCATGTATATGGCTTAGGCAATATCCCTTTTATAAGAACCAGTGAATTAAACAACTGGGAGATAAACTTAGATTCATATAAAAAAACTAGCGAAGAAGTTTATGAACAATACAAATTTAAGCAGAATATTGAAGAAGGCGATATTCTATTAGTTAAAGATGGTGGTCCTAATTTAATAGGAAAAACAGCGTATATAACTGAATTAGATACTAAAATAATAATCCAAAGTCATATTTTCCAGATTAAAACTTTAGAAAATAGTGATTTTATAGATTCCTTCCTACTATTATATTTATTAAACCTGGAAATTGTCCAAAAACAAATACAAGCAATAACTTTTGTTCAGGGTACGATTGCCACGATAGGAAATCGAATAATGGAAGTTGTTTTACCTATCCCTTCCGATTTTAATAAAAGAAAGGAAATATCAGATTATATAAAAAGAATTATAAAATCTAAAATAGAAATAAAAAAAGAAATTCAAAAAATATCACATTATCATGAATATTGAAGCGTTTTCAATAAAGTATTATGAGAAAGTTATTGATCTTTGGAGAAAAACTGGAATTAGTGTAGGATCTTCCGACACTAAAGAAGGACTTGAGAGGATGGTTCAGCGAAATCCTAAGCTTTTCTTAATTGGAAGAGTAAATAAAAAGTTGGTAAGTGTAGTTATGGGGGGATTTGATGGAAGAAGAGGATATGTGCATCATCTAGCAATAGATCCAGCATATCAAAAGAAAGGTTATGGCAAGTTGATGATGGATGAATTAATGAAGAAATTTCGCGAATTAGGAGTTCATAAAGTTCATTTATTTATAGAAAAACATAATAAAGTAGTTGTTGATTTTTATCAAAATTTAGGATGGGACATTAGATATGATTTAATTATGATGAGTTATGTCCCAGATAAAAATTTGTACAAAATGAGGATATAGACTCCAAATTCTTTTCATTTTTTCATGAAATTTACATTTCAGTATAATTCTTTTAAAAATTTTTAATAATATTGAAATGAATAATAACACATATTCTAAAAAAATTCAAATTTGATTGAAAATGAGTGATGAGATTACAGAATACTGGATGAAAAATTGGCCAACAGAAACACCTAGAAATATTGATTATGATGAGGTTCCTTTAGGGGATCTTTTAAGTAGAACTGCTATAAAATATCCAGATTCGCAAGCGGTATTTTTTGAGGGCTTTCGAATGACATATCTCGAATTAGATACACTTGTGGATCAATTTGCTACTGGACTTTCCAAATTAGGAATTAGAAAAGGAGATGTAATATGTATTGACTTACCTAATGTTCCTCAGTATGTTATCGCCCATTGGGCAGTTATTAGACTTGGAGCAATATCAAATCCTATTCTTCCAGTTAATAGGTTTATAGAAATTGCACATCAAGTCAACGATTCAAAAGCCAAAATTTTGATAATCTTAGATTTTTTATATGAAGAATATATACTTGGAAAGGACCTTAGTAAAATGCCTACAATAAAAAGCATAGTATTAACTGGCAGTGCAGAATACTTACCTAAAATTAAAGCTAAAATTGGAACTGCTTTAGGTATGGTTCCAAGGATGAAAAAATGGCCAGAAATTGTTGGTAACATTAAGTTCCATAAGTTTCAAGATGTGCTACATAGTGGGTTACCGATAAATTTACCCAAAGTAGATATTGATGTCAAGAAAGAACCTAGCATTTTAATATATACTGGAGGAACAACAGGGGTTCCAAAAGGGGTGATGACTTCTCATTATAATATGATTGCAAACACTACACAAATTGTTACATGGGCACATACTCAAATACCTGAAATGGAAGCAGTAAAAGGAACAGGAGGTATGTTACTTGTTGTACCATTAGCTCATTCTTATGGAAATATAGCAATGACTGTTGCTATACATCAAGGATGGAAATTAATCCTATTACCACGCCCACCCGATAAGATTTCAAATATTTTAAAAATAGTTATGAAAGAGAAAGCCACATACATGCCTGGAGTTCCCACACTTTTTATAAAAATTAACCAAGATCCGGATTCTGCCAAATATAAAAATAAACTTAGTTCACTAATTGCCTGTATAAGTGGTGCTTCTGCTTTACCTTTTGAGGTAAAAAATACATTTGAAGAACTTACGAGTGCTGTTATTGTTGAAGGTTATGGAGTGTCTGAATGTTCTCCTATAATAACCATAAATCCATTCATACAAATACTTCAAAAAATAAACACTGTTGGTTTTCCATTACCAGATACCTTAATTAAGATTGTTGATATTGAAGAGGGAAAAAAGATTCTCCTCCAATGTCCTAACGAAAATTGTGATAAATGTGGAGAAAATGAAGAACAATATATAGGAGAAATATGTGGATCTGGACCCCAGGTTATGATAGGCTATTTAGGAAGAAAAGAAGACACAGATTATGCATTAAGAACAGATGAAAAACGGATAATCTGGTATTACACAGCAGATATTGGCTGTGTTGATAAAGATGGGTATTTGCATATCAAAGATAGAAAACGTGATATGATTAAAAGAAAGGGTCACGCAGTATTTCCAAGAGAGATAGAAGATCTAATTTATATGAATGAAGTTGTGAATGAAGTAGGAGTTATTGGTGTCCCAAATCCAGAAACCGGACAAGAAATAAAAGCATTTATATCGTTAAAACCTGAATATCAGGGTGAAATAAATGAAGAAGATATTTTAGAATGGTGTAAGGCAAATATCAGTCCATTTAAATATCCTAGAATAATTGAGATCGTACCTGAATTACCTAAATCCGTCATTGGCAAAATTCTTAAAAGAAAATTACGAAAAGAAGAGTAATTTTATATAATCTTATATTTTTTTTAATTTAAGAAGAGAAAAAAATTATAATATTAAGATATATTCGCACATAATTTTTTCAATAATTCTTCTGCTTTTTTTGTATAACCACTAACAATATCATCAACATCGAGTATTGAATCGATTAAACCACATGTTTGTCCTACTGGAACAGCCCCATTAACGACGTCATTCTTTGTATAGACTATTTCATAAGCCAACAGATCTTTTAGATATTCATCCATCTCATACAATAATTCTTGGGCTATTTTTTCTTCTTTCGTCATTACTTTACCATGTTCTAAGCAATATTTGTTTTTTAATAATCTTATAGGTCCAAAGCCTCCTGTAGTAAGCATTGTATCTCGAGCTGTAGCGGGAGGGATAAGATCCTTATAATTTTGATTAAATTCGCTCTGATTAGAAGCTATAAACCGTGTTCCCATAGCGACAGCATCAGCTCCCATAGCCAATCCCGCAGCTACTCCCTCTGGGCTGGCAAATCCTCCACATGCTATTAATAATTTTTCAGGATATTTCTGAGCAACTTGTTGGACTAAAACTAATGTAGTTACTCCTTCATAACTTTGGTGACCTCCACCTTCGGTTCCTGTTGCCACAATCCCATCGCAACCTGAATCTACTATTTTATCAACTAACCATAAAGCTGGTCCAACATGAAAATGGTACATATCTGGGGCTTTTTCTTTCCACATTTTCCCTGCTAAGCGGGGGCCTCCAGCGCTAGTTAAACCATAAATTAATTGTTCCTTAAGTTTAGGATTCTCATTTCGCCATTGTGGAATTCTTCTTAACAATATTCTATGATCCGTCTGAACTCGTGCAACGCGTACGTTCAAACCAAATGGTTTATCCGTATGTTCAACAACATAATCTAATTGCTCTTTGAAATCTTTAACTGAATTTTTCCCTCGTAATGTAGCATGACTTACAACTCCTAATCCTCCTGCTTCAGAAACTGCAACAGCTAATTCAGTTGTATAGAATGGTCCCATTGGAGCACTAATAATAGGGTATTTTATTCCGAATGTTTCAGTTATTCTAGTTTTAATCAATTTTTATTTCACCTTAAAAACTAAAATTACAATTGTATATATCTTCCCTTTTAATAATAAAAAAGTTATCTAAATTGAATTTATAAAATGATAAATTCTCCTTTAAAATTAACAAATAGGTAAAATAAATAAAAATAGATTAGTTAAAACTTCTCTCCACATTTCTTACAAACATTTGTTTTGCTATACATAGGTGTGTGACCAATGTAGCCAAGTACTTTACTTTTATCTTCTTCAACTTTTAGATCCCTTCCTCTTGCACCACATTTAGGACAAACTAAACGTGCTTCGCTAATGTATTTTGTTGGTTCGGTTGGTTTTAATGAAGACAATTCTGTCTCTGCCTTTTCTAATTTAGCTCTTTGATCTTCAATTCTTTTTTCTTTTTCTTTAAGATTTTCATTCAATTTTTCTATTTGCTGCTTTAAATCATTTATTTCTGCATTCAATTTATTTGATTCATCATCTTTTGAGTTATCTATTTTCTTTAAATCATCTACTTCTGCGTTCAATTTATTCAATTCGTCATCTTTTAAAGTAACTGTCTTTTTCAAATCATAGACTTCACTATTTAATTTATCAAGTTTATTTTCTAACTCAGACGTTTTTCCTTTAGTGTCTTCTAATTCAGAATTCAAATCATCTCTATATTTTGCTAGATTTTCGATTTCTTCATTCTTCTTTTCTATGATATCTTTAAGTTTACTAATCTTCGCCTCATAAGTACTAACTTTGTTTTGTAATGCTTTTACAATTTTATCGTTTAGATTAGTGGTGAGATCTTTCAAATCATCTTGAGAAATAATTATTACACCTCTTTTTTATCTCAAATAGTTAATATAATTGCAATAAAAATTCGGAGTGTGATTAATTTAAATTTTTAGCAATAAAAAACAAATTTTTATAAAAATTTTATAATAAACTTCATATTTAAGCTTTTATTTTGCGATATTTTTGTGGAGAGAAAAGAATTTTTATTTTGGATTATCATATTCTTCGAGAAATAAAATATTAATTAAAAAATTGAATTAATTAATAATCATTATAACATTAAAAAATTTTGAATTAAGTGAGAATATTTGAGAAAAGTAGCAATTATTGGAATAGGAATTACACCTTTTAAAGCAAGGTATTTAGATAAAACTTATTTTGAATTAGCTTATGATGCTACAAAATTAGCGCTCGAAGACGCTAACAAAGGGGGAGCAGAGATCACACACAAAGATCTCCAATCGACTGTATATGGAATTTATAATGAGTTATTTGAACGTCAATTTATGCCTGATATATTTACAAATTCATATTTAGGCATGAACAATAAGCCAGGAACCAGAGTTGCGACAGGAGGAGCCACAGGGGGGTATACAGTTCGTATGGCTTATGCTGAAGTTGCATCAGGGCTCTCAGATTTATGTCTATGTATCGGTCTTGAAAAATGTAATGATTGCTATGATGAACAGACAGGAACTACCACTCCTGAAGTCCTTAATGCCATTGCTTATTCTGCAGATATGACTTATGAATATCCAATGGGTATGATGGCAGCAAGTTCATATGTCTCGATGGTAAATGCGCATTATGAAGAATTTGGGAACCCAACCGAAGAACAGATGGCTTATGTAAGTGTGAAAAATCATGGTAATGCAATATTAAATCCTAAAGCACAAGCTCCAATGAAAGTATCTGTTGAAGATGTGATGTACTCAAGAATTATATGCTATCCCTTTAAGTTATTGGATTGTTGTCTTTATTCTGAAGCATCTGCTGCATTGATTCTAGCCAATGAAGAAAAAGTTAAAGAATTAGGGGTTAAAAATCCAATTTGGATTACAGGCGTAGCTGCTGCGAATACTGATTGTTTCATTGGCAACCGGGAAAGCATGGGGAGGTTGTATTCAAATATTTTTGCAGCAAAAGCAGCTTATAAAATGGCAGGTCTTGATTATAATAAAATTAAGGAACAAATTGATTTAGCAGAATTACATGATGCCTTTAGTGGTCAAGAAGTGATTTCATATGAGGAATTAGGATTTGTACCATTCGGAGAGGGTGGTCCGTGGATCGAAAATTCTTTTGAAAAACCCGGTGAGGGTCCTTGGATGGATGGAGAATTACCGTGTTGTCCTTCAGGAGGTTTAATTGGATGTGGACATGCAGTTGGAGCTACAGGGATCATGTCGACAGGTGAAGCAGCACTTCAACTAAGAGGTGAGGCAGGCAAACATCAAGTATCAATCGAGAAGGGTAGAGCCATCTCTCATTCCATAGGAGGCCCTGGAGCGGCATATGCGGCAGTTATTGTAATGACAAATGAGGAGGGGTTGAAAAAGGCATGAGTGAAAAATTCGTTATGCATGAAATAAGAGATAAAATCGTGATAAATTATAAGTATACAATGGGCGGACAATCCAAATTTTTCATAGAATTAATGAAGAACAAGAAAATTTTAGGGACTAAATGTAAGAACTGTGGCAAAGTATGGATGCCTCCCAGAATTAATTGCTCTGATTGCTTCGAAGATACTGATTGGATAGAGTTAAAACCTGAAGGCGAGATCTTAGTTAGTACAATTGCATGGTTTACAACTTCTGCTTTTATCCAAAATGTCCCATATGCGATGGGATTCATTAAAATGGAAGGTGCTGATACTGGAATGCTCCAAGGTATCTTTTCAGAGAATTTAGTTCCTACGAAAATTAAAAAAGGGAAGAGAGTTAAGGCTGTGTTTAATAAGAATAGAGAAGGAAAAATGACAGATTTCTTCTTCGTACCAGAAGAAGAATATGAAAGCTGGATTAGTAAACCAGAGTTTGAGGGAGGAGGATAAAAAATGGGTGCTGCAAAAGAAAATTTAAAGAAAATCGTCTTAAGAATGGAAGATAATGTAAAAGTAGAAGATATGTTTACTACAAATATTGGTGGAAAAGACATTGCCTGGGATAAGACGTTCCAATTCACCTTGGATAATGAAGTTCCTTTCTTTTTAGAGATTAAGAATAAAAAAGTGAAAATTGTAGAGGGTACATCCTCAGATGCCGGCGTGGTTTTAACCGGTGACCCAAATTCAATCGTAAACATCTGCAATGGTAAGGGAGACTTTACTCATGCAATTTCTAGAGAAGAAATAACAGTAGCAGAAGGTAAAGTAATGGATGTCATCCGACTTACTAAGGCTATTACAATCATTTTAAAAATAAAATAACCGCAGAATTTTTGCGTGAATCATTTATAATCCAATCTCCAGATAGTTTTATATTACCTTGCTAGTGTTTAATATAAATTTTAGACCATATAATAATTCATATTCTCAACTAAAGAATAGAAATGTTTATAAGTTTACTTATGAAATATATCCACACTAGAATTTATCCAAAAATAACAATCATTTTTTGTATAAAATACAATTAAAATATGAGGTAATTAAAGAATGAGAAGAGAAATGGCTGTAGTAGGGATGATAGCATGCTTAGCAGTAGGATTACTGGGGGGATGGTTTATACCTTCACCTTTTACTGCAGCACCACAATCTTTACTCGACCAGATAAGA
>JBHLKB010000048.1:0-11221 GCA_048887205.1 Candidatus Hodarchaeota archaeon | reverse complement strand
GACTATATTGATCATATAGATGAGATTATGAAAACAGTTCATTTAATTATTACTCAGAAGAAATTCATTACAGAAAAACAATTAGAGAATTTAATTAAAAATATAGTTTAATAGCTATTTTCCTTTTCAGAAGTAAGTATCTAGTCAATATTTTTTATACTTTCTGCAGTATTAGAAAGACTAGTTTTAAAAGTAAAATCTTTCATTTGTTACGTAAAAATTTTTTTTATTCAACAATAAAATTAAAGAGGATCTTTTTAATGAAATTCTTTAAAAACAAGTTCCTTTTCGTACTTTTTATTATATTTTGTTTCAGTTTACCTGTATATATCAACTTTTCTAATAGTTTTGGCAATCCTAATTCAATAGAAGAATCTTATATTATTCAACCTCAATCAATTAATCGAACAGGAAAAGTTTTCGAGAATATAACTAGAAATAGTAAAGATTGTTATATCAATCGCGAATTCCCTGGTTTAAACAATCAACCTAATGTATATATCCCAGGCTATAATATCTCATATGCTAAAATGAATTTTGAGAATATTACCGCTATAAATTATACTAGAAATATTGAAGAGGATTTCTCAGAATTTATTCTTAGTTCTGCAAATGGTCCTACATATGTTTATCAAAAATTTGCAGTAGAAATAAATCAATATGTTAATAATGTGAGTATTCTTATCCAAGATATTAATGATCCTACAAATTTCACAGATGAAAATTCTTGGGAAGTTGCCATTGTTGATTGTTTGAACGATACATATGGAACTCCTAATCCTAATGAAATATTAGGTTTGTTACAAAAACCTCATCCTACAGTTTTTGCCGCTCATTGGGAAATTTTCGATTTTAAAAATTCTGAACTAGGATCATTATATTTGGATATAACAAAAACAAATATGACATATGAAAATGGAATGGCAAAATATTGGTTTGCAATTAGAATAAAAATCCCTAAAGATGATACAATTTATGGTGGTGGTCCAAAATTCCTCTACTTTAACCCTGATGGCGGATCACTTGAAAATGTTGGAGAAGGAGAGATATTTGCTAAATCCCCAGACTTTATTGTTGATAATTACACAGTTAATAACGTAAAAGATTCTCAAGTTCAAAATGGAACATTATTAAGTGGTAATCTTACTTCATTTAAGGATATTGATGAAGATAGATATCTTGTAACTGATGCTGAGAATGTAACCTTAGACATTAAGTTTGAGTTAAAAGAATTAAAAAATTCTCGTTTTACTTTTTGGCAATTATATCTGTGGGCTCTTAAAAATCGACTTGACTGGTTTCTTAATCATTATAAATATCTTTTTAGCATTGATATCTATCTCATAGCAAATGTGTCTGACACCCTGCTTCTAAAATCTGCAAATTTATCTATATATAACTACAAATTAGGAGGTCAATGGTATGACACAGGTCTCGACTTAAGACAACAGAATGAGACTTCAATCTATTATTCAGTGAGAGATCCTGAGAGTAAATTGGGGCTCCTTTATCTAATGGGTAATAATCCTGTTTTCCCTGCACAAAATAATACTCTTAGATTCAAATTTGAATATCTTGGCACTGGTGGAGGCAACTTTAATATATCTATTAATCAGTTTAAAGTTGAGATAGGCGAATTAGAAAATCTTAGAACAATTCAACGATATGATCCTTTAATACAAGATTTTTATACTCCAAATGGTTTAAACATTCTTAATGGAACTACTACGCCATTTGGTAATCAGACAATTGAATCATTAGAGCAAACTGATCATGAAACTTTTACAGCTCAAGCATTAACCAGTAATATTTCATTAGAATTTACTTTGCATGTGCTTAATAATATTGATAGCTCTTTATGGAATATTGATTATTATGAATGGATTGCTTCTTATCCAAATCCAATAATTCCCATCTCAGAAATAAGGATCACTTCAAATGTTAGTAGACCTCAAAACCTTACTCAAGCAGTCTTAGAAATTTATAAGGGTAATAAAACATTTGATCTTCTTGATGAGGAGCAAAATAAAGCAACTTGGCTTCAAATAAGTGATGTCAGACAATTTGCTAATAAGAGTGAAACTACAACAGTACTCTCTTACGAAGCAGGATTTACTTGGATTTTTTTGCATTTATTAAACGAATCTGAAAATAACTTAGTAAAATTACGATTAAGATATAATTCTAGTAGCATCTTAGATTATGGATTTAATGTCTCCATCAATGAATTCAGTGCAAATTTCTATATACAAAATGCAATTTCTTCAGATATATCATCTAAAATAGGATTAGGTATAAATAATAATATGTTAACTCCTGCTGATATAAAAATGCAAAACTTTGGAGTTGACGTAACTGATTCTGGAAATCGTGAGGGTGTTTGGACAGCAGAAATAGATGACGCGTCTATTTCCGAAGGATACTTCGAATTTAATGTGACTTCGCTGTGGCACGCTATAAGATTTGATGTAAATGGTACATATGAACGATTTAAAATAATCCCTGAATTAGAATTTATAGGAAGTATAGCTTCTCAATATATGACTGGCACATCATTTTTCTCCGCAAGAATTACAGAAGCAGGAGGAAAACCATTACCAAATTTCGAAATTATCTTTGAGGTGTTAGGTCCTGGAGACGGACTTATTTCTGAAGTAACCGCTGTGTCAAATGAAGAGGGAATAGCTACTGCTACATTGAATTTTGAAACTACGGGGGAAGGATATAAAGTAAGAGTTAGGTTTGCAGAAGAGGGGATGTATACTGATGCTGAAATAATATCAGGAGATATAAGAATAGTGGATGATTTTATTCTTTTTATGGATAATTTCTTTCGTTTCTTACCATATGCTATTATCGGAGTTGCTGCTATCGCAACCTTAGTTACAGTACGGCAAATTAGACATTCAAAGTTAAAAAGATACTGGGCTGGAGAAGCAAAAATTTTAGATGACCTCTTAAAAACCTCTTATATAATGATAATACATAAAAATGTAGGAGTTTCAATATATTCTAAGCAAATATCTTTAGAGGGTATTGATTCAGATCTGATCTCTGGTTTTCTTCAAGCAATATCACAATTTAGGAGTGAGATAAAGAAAGATTCTGCTGCTGATAAAGGGAAAGGATTTGAAATGGATTATGGTGACTTTAAAATTGTAATTACTGATGGAAATTATGTAAGAATTGCTTTGATATTAGATGGAACGCCGTCGGAAAGACTAAAAGAAAGTCAATGGTCATTTACAGAACATTTTGAGAGGAGATTTGGTTCATTATTAGCAGATTTCACAGGTGATATAACTCCATTTAGAGAAGCGGATGATTTAGTCGAAAAACACTTCAATGTCGCACTGGTTTATCCTCTTCAACTAGGGAAACATTATGGAGTTATTAAATTAAAAGGATTGGAAAAAACTCTTATTGAGGTAGCTGAGCAAATTCAGAAAGAGAGGAAATTTTTCTTTATTTCAAGTCTTCTCAATTTTGCTTTAGCTGGAAGAAAAGCTTCACGAGATGAAATAATAAGTACTATTATTGATATAAAAAGAAAGGGGCTTATAATTCCAGCACAAATAAATGAATAATCAATTTAACTATCTTTTTTTCCTTATTTAATAATTATTAAGTATATTCGCTTTCATTCATCTTATTGAATGATTTTTCATGGGAAAATTCAAAAAAAAGCGATAATTACTGACTTTATGTCACAAAGAAAATTTTGGACAATAGGTCAGCTTGATGCCACCGGTGTGCGAGGCCCTCATGAGAAAGAGCTTGAAGATATTAGTAAAGTTAAATATCCTCTTTTTTTAAACATGAATATGGATGCTTTGAAAGATATTGTTAACAATGAATTAGGTGGCAAAATTGAAAATATTGGTTTCAGTGAAGAGTGGACAATTTCAATTGAAATGTTCCCTGAAGTAAATGTCCATATGGTATATTCCTATTTTGGAAATGAATTTGGCAATGGCATTGAAGCTGAATTTAAGTTTTATTTTTCAGGTAAACGAGTCTATTGGGTTCCAGGAGAAGATAGTGCCACATTTATTGATATTGTTATGGATTTCATTCAAAGGAAAATAAAAAACCAAGAACCCTTTGAGCAAAATTACAATAATAAAACTGAATTAATGGAAAGTGTATTAAAGCAAAGAAGTGAACCATTTATTCTTCTCAAAGAACAAGATCGAGAGAATTTAGCTAATTTTCTTGGTGCGAAAGTGTGGAAAGTGACTAATGGATGGCATATAAAAAAGGAATTTTTCCCAGAAATTTTCATTGAGATTATTTGGAATGAAAAAGATGGTTTAGATATAAAATTCACAGGGGACAATCTATCTAATAATATCGATAGTTATCATATAGAATTTGTTGGGATCTTCTTAATCAACCATATTCTGAGATTCATAACAGTGAATAATATGGATGAAAACTTGCCTGATATCTGTTATAAAATGTTCTCAAGGTATTATACAAAAAATATTGGATATTGGGATCATAGAGTAAGATAAAGTTAAAAAGGATTAATATTAAAAAAATTTGGTTTAAATCGCTGTCCAAAGTATCGATCTTCCCTTTTTTTCAGCACGCTTAATTTTGTTTGAATTTTCTAAATCCGACATAATTTTCCAAATCTGGGAATTACTTAATTTAAAGTATCTTCGCAATTCGGGAGTGGTCATCTTAGTACCACTCAATAAATTCGGGATTAACCTTTTTATTTCGTCTACAGTATTCTCATCAGAATCTTGAATGCTTATTTCATCCTCTTCTCCTTTCTCCAATTCTTTAATTATTCTGGAAGCAACTTTATTTAATTGTTTAATATTATCGTTGATAATATTTTTAGGCTTCATGAAAAGGCAGCAAAGTTCTAAATCTCTAGGAAACGCAACAATATAGAAGTTATCATATAATATGGCTCTAGGTTTTTTAACGGATTCATTTCCACCGCGAAAAGCTAAATAGAAATTCATCGCAAAATCATTTAAACTTACACCTTTATTTTTATTCGAGTACTCCTTTTTCCACTTTAGAAACGGACCGTCAATCATGTCAAATCCAATTAAAGCTGCTCCAAACATTTCATTTTCTGTAAAATTCATTCTTTTCTTCTCCTCCTAACTGCTATTTTATCTAATTCTTTCTTAATAATATTTATAATTTTTATACGTTCTGAAGGATTTATAGCTGTTAATCCATATGTTTTAATATGAAGTATATCCTCAACCCTTTTATAATCCATTCGACCATCTTTTTTTACTAAGTCTTGTTTATTTGCTATAGCTATAATTGGACACTCTTTTCCAAGAAAATGACAAACATAATTAATTAATTCTCTCGAATTTAATACATTTCTAGGTGTTGAGTCAGTAATAATAAATACAATATCAGAACCTAAAAGATAATCACTTGAATAAGTCTTTAGGTAAGACTTTTGACCCCCAAGATCCCATATTCTTAAAAAGTAATCATCGAACTTAATAGTTTTTAAATCTAAACCATGAGTCGGAAAGTATAATCGTTCTATTTCATTTTGAGCTAAAAGTTTCGCCAACGTAGTTTTTCCCGTGGCAGGATATCCAATTAACGTCAACTTTGCCAACTTATCTATTTCAGAACTTAACATTTCATTTCACTAAACTAAGTGATTTTATAAGAAAAAATGAAATGAAATTGAATATGAATCTGGATAATATCTATGTAATACGAAATAAATACAAGATTTAAAGAAATAGAATTATTTACTTTTCAAAAGGCATTTTTTCAACTATTAAAAAGAATTTAGTTCTAAAAAAGTAATAGATAATTTGAATAAGAGAATGATTAATTTGAAAGAGAGTTTTTAAAAATTAGATTTATCTTTCTTTTTTTCGTACAAACAGCTTTTTCATCCATCTAGGAAGGAGGTACCCCCCATACCAGCAGATGGCGCTTACTATTAAAATTAATCTAGTAATTATGATGGTAAATATATTCAAAGGAAATGCATCTGATACTGCTCCTATGGTAAAAGCAATATAGGCAATTATGAGCAATTTTCCTTTTAGTTTAACCTCTGAATCATCAGATTTCAAAGATAAACGAGCAAATAAAATTCCGGTAACTACAACGATTATTATGAATGAGAGAAGAAAGATTAATATAAAAGATTTATAATTAACATCAACAGGTGGAGTTAGTTCACCTATTAAACTCGGATCTAAAAATAGAAATGTAAGGAATAAGATTTCAAAGATCAAACCATATATACCAAAAGTAAGAAGAATTAGTTTTCGTTTTTCAGTATATAAAAATTCTGTAAAAGCTACTAACCAAAGAGCAATTGCAAGAGGAACAAGTATATTTCCAATTAAAAAATAAAGCTCTGGAGATATTCCTATACCATTTCCTAGTGCAACTAAAAAAGATAAACTGGATGGCCACCATGGCTCGGAGATAAAAATCCATGTAACACCTACAAGAAAATAAATCCTTTCTTTATATTTAAAGTATTTAGAGAGGATTACAATTCCTACAAACAAAGAAATAATAACAAAAATAAGACTAAACGTTCCATTTACAATATCTACAGAATTTAATGTCATTTCTTATATTCATTTTATTTTTATTAGTATAAATAAGAATTAAGAGATTGAATTATATAAATATTGAAACTTTTTTTAAATAAATGAATATGTAAGAAATTAGAGAGTATATAAAAATATTAAAAGTATCAATGAGAAAAATGTAGGCCCTATTAAACTTATTGTTAATAAGCTTTGGGATACTTTGATGCATTCCCTAAGTGTACTTATAATTGCATTGAAATATTGTGGGTTTCCCCAAATTTTAACACTTTCAAGCGAATCTTTATAGTAGAATTCAACTGGTTCTAAATTTTCTTCAGCTACTTCAATTAACGCTTTTAATTTCTCAAGAATAAATTCTATTTTTATTTTATCCCCAATTGGGGAATAACCTCTATTTGAAAATTGCCGAGCAACAGTATGTGAGTCTGATGACGTAATTTCACCTCTTTCTATACCTCGGTTTTGTAAAAAGTTTAATATATTAGAACGAACCTCTACATAGGCATTATTACCATCAAAATGAATTAGAGCAGTCTTATAACCAGAGTTTGCATTTTTAAATAAGTGAAGTACCATCCCACCAATTCCAACGCCTTCATTCTCTGAATATTCCTTTAATAGATCTTTAGCAACTCCATATAACATGGGAACCTTTGGCATATTTTTAACACTTATGCTTTCTATAAATTTTTTAGAAACATCAATTAAATCATTAGCTTCTATACTATTTTTTTTTATTAAGATTTCATCTCCAATTATAGCATTATGAGCATCTATAATAATTATTTCTTTATAGCCATTAGAATTTGCAATCTTTCTTATATCTTCTCCAACTTCTAATTCAATATCATCAGAAGGAAGAGGATGTCTTGTTATAAACACAAACGGAACATTATCTACTTCTGTGCCAATAAGTTTAGCTGAATTAGAAACTTTTCTGGTGAAATCTTTTATTTCTCTAATCCAATTTATTTCAGGATTCTTAATGATTCCAGCGATATCTTGCCTAATTCTATTAAGAACAACCTCAACATAGCTTTGTGTCGTTAAATTTTGAGTATGATCATTTGTTGTATGATAAACAGTGGTTCCTGTGATTTCATTAAATTCTTTGTATATGTGCTCCGGTAAATCAGATGAACCACAAGTCTTAAAAGGTCCAAAATGAACATTCGGTACAATAAATAATCCCTTTATTTTTTTTGTTTTTAAACTTCGGATTATTAGATATTGAATCTTTATATTGGAACGTATACCAATTTCATCAAAATAGCTTTCTATTAGATCATCATTCCCATCAGTCATCATTGAGAGGATAAAGGCTCTAATAAATGGATAACCACCTATTCCAGTTGCTTCCTGAAAAATATTACTCACTCGAAATAATCCCCTTCTATAAGGGACTGCAAATAATAGAGCACATCCCACGAAGAAAATCATAGCTTTAATAAAAAAATTAATATCAAATTGACCAGTATATAAGCTATAAAGAATGATTGCTACAACAGGTTGAATAAGAGCTAAAATTAAAGTCCCTGAAGGACCTACTGTAGTAAATGAAAAGTAAATAACAAAAGCTACAATATATGAGAGAATAGTTCCTAATATAAAAAATACTTCTTGAAACCAAATATTATTTAGAAGTATCGCAACAATCTGACCAAAAATGAGCGTGACTTCTATAACTGCGCTAAAAAATGCGTTCATTTGAACTGACCATCCAATTGGAGGAGTTTTTAGAATTGGGGCTTTCTTTGAATAAAATAAAAGTGAAATTAAGGTGCCTGAACCTGAAGTTATTAAAAATAGAAATATGAAACGAAAAAAATGAAGTAGATCAAGTAGATCTATATATTTGCTTATCATGAAATAGTTTAAGAGTAAAGACAATAAACCAAGCGTAATTGGTATTGTAAAAAAAATGGAATATGCTAACTTCCTTGACGAAAAAAAGTCTAAATAAGATAATATTCCCGGAATTTGATGCGTTGTTTTTTTTTTTATAATCATAAACAAATTAATTGAATTAATTAAAAAGGGTTATACTTATTTGAAAAAATGACTTCTATAGTAATGAATAATTTGTACAAATATATCTTTATGTAAAAAATTATAAATAAAATATTTTTTTATATGGAATATGGAAAATAGTTCACAAAAATTAGTAAGTATCGCAAATAAGAGGTTCAATGAAGTACTTAAGGATGGTTTTAAATTATTTATTCAAAATTATGGAAAATTAATTTTACCATTAGCTATTTTTCAAGTAATTTTAATTATTTTAGATATATTTGTTTTAACTGACATTAGATGGTACCTTAGTGCTATAGATATAACTGTTAGTGATATAATGGAAAAATTAGTTGGGCCCACACCTCTTACTGCTGAAGATTGGAACACTTTATCTTACTTTATTCTTATGAACTTTGTGGTTTTGTTTTTCCAAAATCTAATTGGAGCAATAATTATAGCAATTGCTATGTGTTCAGTTAGTAACTATGTTTTCAAAAAATATATGAATGAAGAGGTAAGTTTTATCAGGTCATTTAGATCAGCATTTAATAAAAAGTTGATATTAGTTATTCTAATATTAGGAATATGCTTACCTATTAGTTACGAACTACTAATTTTTCCTTCAATTATTGTTTTTGGCTTTTTTATTTTTTTAGTCTTTACTTATAACATGGATGTGAAGAAAAATCCCATATCAGATGCTCGTGCAATAGCAAAGGGAGCCTTCTTAAAAATAATAGGTGTATTTGTTATCAATTTCCTTATTATTATAACAATAAGTATAATATTTGAGCTTTTTATAGGATTCTTATTAAACGCAGAAATAATTTCATATAATTATAATAATTGGGTTGCTCCTACCACAAGAAATTATGGAATGATTATCCTTTATCAAATATTAGTAAATCTCATTGATATATTACTTGCCCCACTATTTATCTGCTTATTAACCTCGTTATTTGCCTCTCAAAAAGCTAAAAGAGATTTGGGGCTTCAATATCAAAGAGAGTATTATCCTACAAGAAAATTTTATCAAGATTCATATCTATACCCTCAACAAGAAACTTATGATATTGTTGATACATCTCTAAAAGAAACAAATATAGATGGTAGATTTTATTGTCCGTATTGTGGAACTCTCATACGATCTGGAATCAAAAAATTTTGTCCTAAATGTGGAGAAAATCTGTCATTTTTTAATAAATAAAAAAATTTAAATGGTAATTAATGAAAATGTATATAAATATTAAGAGAAAATTTGAATTGGACAAAAATGCTCTTAAAAATCCGGTTGTGTTAATCGGATGGCCTGGTATTGCGTTAGTAGCTAAATTAGCGATTACTTCAATTAAAGACTCGATTAACGCTGAAGAGTTTATGACTTTTCAATATTTTGATTTTCCCGCTAAATCTGTTGTAGAAAAAGGATCATTGGAAATACCAACAGCACAGCTATATTATAAATCAACAGATAGAGAAGATGGAAATGATTTTTTTATTCTAACAGGTACTTATCAACCCCAATCACCTAAGGGTGTCTTTGAATTCTCTAAAATTTTTTGTGAAGAGATGCATAAAGTATCTGGAGGGAAGATAAAAATGTATTTAAGTACTGGTGCTATGATTTCTGATATAGTACATGATACACCGCTAGTATATGTTTGTGGAACTGATCAAGATTTAGTTAAAACCTTTTTAGATCTAGAGAATACCAAATTATATGAGGGAGGATATATATCTGGCGCAAATGGTATCTTACCAGCATGGGCAGGAGCAAATGGCTATGCACCAGGTATTTGCTTGCTAGCAGAAACCCTTCCTGTACCAATGATGACATTAGATCCTCGTTCTTCAAAAGCTTTAGTATCGTTATTGAAAGAGTATTTCTCTATAGATATGGACTTTAGTAAGCTTAATGAAAAAATTAAAGAAATGGAGAGTATTTTTGAATCATTCAAAAAACAAGCAGATCAGTTTATGAAACCACCTCGAGAAGATCGAGGGGCGGATTCATATTTTCGTTAAAAAATTTCTTAAAATGGTTTTTAGTCTTAATATAATCCCGTGTTTTTAATTAAACAAATTTTTAATAGAATAGAGATTTAATAAATTTAACATAAAAATCAAATTTCAACTTTTATTTACAGTTTACATAAAAAAAGAAAACTTTCAAATTATTAATACTAAATTTCCAATAATGATTTATTGTGCAAGAAACAAGTATTTTTGAAAGTAATAGAAGAATCAAAGATAGAATTTCTTCTAAATTAAATGATATTAATAAGCAATCCCGTGATTATATTAAGGATATTATTACTTTGATTAATAAAGAAGTTGGAATTAATAAAATCCTATCAGTTTTATTATTTGGCAGCCAAAGATCAAAAAGTAAAAAAGAAACCTCAACTATATCTGACTGTGATTTACTGATTATTTTTAAGAATAGGGTTTCAAATCATCATATTAAAGAAATTGAAAAATACTTTATTGCCTTAGAAATTAAACATAACTTTAGAGAGTTTGACACCCATTTCTCTAAAAAGGTTTTAGGTGTAATTAACCAAACAACAGGTATATTCGTAAGCCACTTCTTAACTAAAAAAAAATATTGGGAACAATCTATTTTTCAT
>JBHLKB010000047.1:0-11280 GCA_048887205.1 Candidatus Hodarchaeota archaeon | reverse complement strand
GTTGAAAATTATCCTAATAATGTCTGTGTTTATTATAAACCAGCAGACAAAAAGTATACTTACCGAGAAATGATTTATATCTCAGATAGAATAGCTAACGCATTATATGAAGCAGGTATAAAAAAAGGGGATGCTGTTGGAATTATGACAGCAAATTGCCCAGAGTTTTTATTTTGTTGTTTAGGGATTATGGAAACTGGTGCTGCTGTAGTTCCAATAAATCCACTTCTCAAAGAGGCCGATGTTGCTCATATTATAAGAGATGCGGGCAATATTAATACTGTATTTGTACATAAAAATAATTTTAGGACTCTCAAGAAGGTTAGAAAAGAAATTGAATTGAAAGATGTGATTTTACTTCAAGCTGAAGAAGCAAAACCAGAAACAATTACTTTAGAAGAATTTATTGAAGGTAAAGCACCTAAACCACCTGAAATTGATATTGATCCGACTAATGACGTTGCAGCTTTGCTTTATACAGGTGGTACTACAGGTTTGCCAAAAGGTGTGATGTTAACACATAATAATTTAGTGGCTAATGCTCTATCAACTTTGAATGGCTTGCGAGATCCCGAAAGGGATGACGAAGAAATATACGGTGTAGGAGTGAGTTTAACTGTTCTTCCCATTTGTCATTCTTTTGGCTTTCAAATCTTAATTATATCTTCAGTGCTTGCAGCAATGTTAGTAATATTCGAATCATTTAATCCCTCTGAAGTTTTAGAAGCAATTGAATACTATAAATGTATCACTTTTGTAGGAGTCCCTGTTATGTTTCAAATGTTGGTTAATTCCCCTGATTTTACAGAGCGAGATCTTTCAAGTCTTGAATCAGCAACTTCTGGTTCAGCTGCATTACCTCCTGAATTAAATAAAAAATGGGAAAATGTTGTTGGATTTAAGGTTGGTCAGGGATATGGGTTAACTGAGACATCACCAATCACACATAACCAACCAAATTGGTTACCCGAGATAAAACCAGCAAGCATTGGGATCCCAATTATCGATACAGATGCGAAGATCGTGAATCCAGATACATTAGAAGAACTTCCCCCTGGAGAAGTAGGAGAATTGTTAATTAAGGGACCTCAAGTAATGAAAGGGTATTGGAAAAGACCAGAAGAAACCGCAGAGACATTTTTAGGTGATTGGCTTAGAACAGGTGATTTAGCACGTATGGAAGAAGATGGATATTTCTATATAGAAGGACGGACAAAAGATATAATAAAATATAAAGGATATAAGGTAATGCCAAAGGAAGTCGAAGAAAAATTGTATGAACATCCGGCAATTTTGGAAGCTGGAGTAGTTTCAGCTCCTGATCCAAATATTGGAGAAACTATTAAAGCTTATATAGCCCTAAAACCAGAATATAAGGGAACTGTTTCAGAACGCGATATTATTGAATGGTCCAAAGAAAAAATGGCTGCTTATAAATATCCACGTCAAGTAGAATTTGTCAATATATTACCAAGGACGACAGTAGGTAAGATTTTCCGAAGGAAATTAAGAGAACGGGCAACAAAGGAAGAATAAACTTTTTTTTTATAGAAATTCACTTTTCGAACGTGTAAAAACTGTAAAAAAAATAATCATTATTCCTGTAATAATAAAAACACCAAAAACGCTCCATTCTACAAGAAGGCCGATGAATGGGTAAAATATTGCCCGTAATAAACTTCCAAACATATTTATTGTGCTAAGTACTGTAGCTCTATTTTCAGATTCAATCTGTGTATTAATTCCATCTACAAATATTAAATATCTAGTATAACCAAATGCAACTATCGTTAACATAATAGCAATACCTATTGGAATTAAATTCATTAATCCTAAGAGAATATATGCTGCTCCATTTATCAAATTAATAGAGATTAAAAAGCTTCTCTTATTTTTAGACGATTTCAATAAAAATGGTATTAAAATCGCAAAAATTGCATTAATTATATTCATTAAAGAAGTAATAAAACCAAAAAAGATTATCGGGATTTGAATTGCTTCCAAATACACTTGATAAGTCCAGAACATAAAAAAAATAAGCACATCTATAGGAATCCAATCAAAAGCAAGAATTCTTAGCTTTTTACTTTTGATTAATTCTTTAAAACCAGATATTATTATCTTGAAATACTTTTCTTGTCTATAATTATTAATTGTTAATTTTGGTTCTTTAAAAGTTAGCGCAATTAAAAATGCACCGATATAGACAATAGCTAAAGATGTCATTGCAAATTGGTAGGATACTAATACTGCGATTATCGAACCTATTGGTGCTGATAAAGTTAAAGCTATTAATCTCATTGTTCGAGTTCTTCCTAATGTTGTTGGAAGATTATGTTCTTTACCAATGGACTTTAAAGAAAAATATAAAAATGCATCATATGTTCCAGACATTAATGCTGACCCAAAAGCCCAAAAAGTTTCGGCTAAGATGAACATGAAAAAATTTGGAATAATACTATATGTTAATGCAGCAACTGCAACTGAAAGCGCTGATAATAATAATCCCGCTTTTCGTCCTAAAAAATCCGCTATTGCTCCTGAAGGGATTTCAAAAAGGACAATCATAGCTGTAAAATAACTTTGTAAAATCATTATTTGGAAAAAGGAAAGACCACCCCATATGGTCATGAACGGTATATACACACCTCTAACTGTGTGAATGCCTAAAATAAATGAAAAAGTATAGGCTTTTAATATATTTGATTTATAGTTTCTTTCCATTATTTTCTATTCCTTCTAATTTGAACTATCAAAAAGTTTCAAATTTTAAAAAGTTAATTTAGGTTTAATTAAATGATTCTGATGTTCAAAAAAGAAAAAAAAGAAAATTATTTATTTCTAAATTTCAAGAAAAATAGGATCGTATTAAGAATCCCGGCTATAATTCCACCATAAAAGCCCGTCTCAGGCCACCAATTAAACGCGTCATATGCCACACCGAATGAAGCAATTCCTATAATAGCCATAAGGATTGTTAAAACTGCTAAACCCATGCCATAAATTGATAAATCCCTCTCTACAAATCTTTTTGGAATCAGGTCATTTATGGCAATAACAATTTGGACAATTAATAGTATTAACATGAGAACTTGCGCAGCTAAATCTCCTGATGTCCAATATTCACAACTTAAGCATGAATACCTATTCCCAGCATAAGGGCCCGGCCAATAAAAACCTGCAAAGCTAAAAGCTGCTATCAAGATTATCCCAATAATGCTTAATACTAATATTAAAGCGGCAAAAGGGTCAATATTTCTCTCAGATGGCATTTTAAATTCCTCTTCAAACTATTTGTAGATTTATTTCCTAATTATAAATGTTGGTTATAGAATTATTTAAATGTTTTTTTTAATAATTTTTTAAGATAAATGAGTTCAAATATTACATGCTTCTACAGCGTCTTTCGGCATAATTTGTATTGTTGACTCAATTATATTATAGTTTCTTGCTAAAAAATCATTTATTTTTACAATTAGTTCTTCTTGATTCCCTCCTATCATGTCATTATTTAATTTGGCATGCGCTGAATATATGAGCATATCTGGAATAATTGTCCATAGATGAGCATCATATAATTTGCTAATTTCAGGGAAATTAGCTGTTAAATCCTCAGTAATAGTATCTATATTTATTCCCTTGGGTGCCATTTCAAGCAAAATGCGAACAGAGTCTTTTAAGATCCCCCCTGCCCAATAGAGGATAACAATAGAAATCCCTATACTTACTATGGGATCAAGAATTACAAACCCAGTTGACATTATAATAAAAGCGGCAATAACAATTCCTATTGATGAAGCAGCATCTGCAATCATGTGGTAAAATACACTTCTTACATTCAAACTAGTATTTTGGCTTCCTTGAAGTATCAAAATACTTGTTATGTTTACTGTCAACCCTATAAATGCCACCACTAACATATAAAGACCAATAATATCTTGAGGGTTTAAGAACCGAAGAATTGCTTCATAAATTATTATGCCTACAATAGAGATGAGAAAAAGACCATTGATAAAAGCAGCTAAAACTTCTGCTCGATATAAACCAAAAGTTTTGTGATGACAAGGAGGTTTTCTCGCGATAAATATGGCTAATAGACTTATTGATATAGCGAATGCATGTGTAAACATATGACCTGCATCACTAATTAGGGCAATGCTATTTGTGATAAAACCTCCAATAACTTCTAATAGCATTACAGTAACAGTAATTAATAATGATAAAATGAGTTTTTTCTTTTCTACTGATCGAAATTGAAATAAATGATCTGTATAAGCAGTTTTTTTTGTTTTATTTTCCATATTAATCTCTTTTTTATTATTTAATATCCAACATTATAGATTTTTAACCTTTTTTTTTCTATCTTCCAAACTCTTTTTAGTTACGCAATAAACTGGACCAATTCCCATAGACATAAAACAAGCATTACAACTAATACATTTTGCAGGTGATAAATCTCCAGATTTCCAGCGATTTGGCAGGTTAGGTTCATAAATTAATGGTCTACACATAGCTATAAAATCTGCAATTTTATCCTTGAGTACTTGCTCAGCAAATAATGGATTTTTAATTCCACCCATTAAAATTAAAGCAGATTTTTTCATATACGGCTTAATTGCTTTAACAACAGGCAAAAAATAATTTTCTTCTTGAGGAGATTTAATTCGTTTACTGGGAAATGTTTGCCTAGTTAAAGCTTGAGTTTCAGTTCCACCACCACTAGGTTCAATTGCATCAAAGCCGGTTTCTGATAGAATTTTAGCAAGTTCAACACCTTCATCAAAAGTTAAGCCATTTGGAATGAAATCTTGGGTCTGTAGCTTGAGAGTGATTGGGAAGAATTTTCCTAATTCATCTCTTAAGCCATTATAAATATCGATTAAGATCTTGGATCTTTTCTGAGTAGACCCTCCAAACTCGTCGTTACGTTTGTTTGTATAGGGCGAGATAAAATTACTTAGGAAATAACCATGAGCGGCATGTAATTGCACCATATCATAACCACACTCATATACTCGTTTTCCAGCATCTATAAATATTTTAATGAACTTATAAACTTCTTCAGTTGTCAATTCTTTAGGAGTTAAACCAGTATATTTTGAAGAAATTGGGGAAGGAGCTACTGTTGGATATTTAGGATGATTACCTTGATGTCCCATGTGAGCAATTTGAGCAGCAATTTTTACATCAACATTATCATGAACAGAATCTACTAATTTTTTTTGACCTTCAATGAATGAGTCATCATATAAGCACATTTGATAAGGACTTGCAGTACCACTTGGATCTACTGCTATAAAGCTCGATATTATTAATCCTGTTCCTCCTCGGGCTAATTCACTATAAATATTAATCAATTTTTCACCCACATACCCATATTTTTCAGTACTTCCCAAATATGTAGCTGAACGTACGATCCTGTTTTTAATCTGAACATTGCCAATTTTTTTAGGGCTGAAAAGCGTTTTTAATTCCAATTTTATCACATTTAAATAAAATTTGAGAAAATTATTTATTTTTTTGATTATAATTTATTTAAAAATATCTTAAGGATCCAAGAACTAAAGAGATGTAATTAAAAAATGACGAACATTAAAAAATGGGAAGAAAATAATCATTGGGTGGAAATTGATTTGGATCTCTGTGTGGCATCAGGGGAATGTGTAAATGTGTGCCCTGCTGAAGTCTATGAAATTATCGATAGAAAAGTTAATGCAGAAAATATTGCTGAATGTATTGAATGTGGAGCCTGTCAAGATACATGTCCATATGATGCTATATTGAAACATGCAGCGTGGAGATAAAAAAATTAAAGTGAATCTAAAAGAAAAAAGAATTAACATTTGAAATTTTAAGGAGTATTCTCATTTAAAATCATTAAAAAGAGTCTAAATATTATGGAAATTCAAGCTCTTACTAAGGATAAATTAGACTTCATCTGTGCAATATGTTTAGATCCAAGTGTGGATCAAGAAACCCAAGACCTTATGGAGGATGGTATGGATGGTAGAATGTCTTGGATTAAAAAGATGATGCCTAAAGGCCTCGAAATATTAGTAGCACTCGAAAAACCTAAACAAGAAAAGATCCATTACAAATGGGTCGGAAAAATGCTCCATTCAGATTTAGCGGTTCATGGACAAGTACCAATTGGATTATTAGAATATATCCCCATAGAGTATGCTTTAGAGCCAATTGAGGGAAAAAGCACACTTTTCATTAACTGTATGTGGATTCTTCCACCTTTTTGGTCTAGAGGGGTGGGAAAAGCATTAATTGAGTCCTTTATTGAAAGAGCAAAACAAATCGGAGGAGGTAGTGTTATTGCATATGATGGAGATAAATGGTTTGGAACCTCAATTAATTATATGCCCTCATCTTTCTTCAAAAAATTTGGATTTAAAGAAGTTGATAAAGATGGGAGTCGTGTTCTTCTATTCCTTGATTTAGGCACATCAGAACAGCCAAAATTTATTTTAACAAGAAAAATGGATTATAGTAAAGGTAAAGAATCAAATTTAAGCATTTTTTTTAATAGTCAATGCCCATGGTCGAAATATATGATTAATACAGTTAAACAAGGAGTAGAAAAATATGCCAACATAAATTTTAACATTGTTAATACAGATAGCAGAGAATTAATTCAGAAGCTAGGGATATCTAGAGGAATTTGCTTAAATGGAAAGCCCATTATCAAAAGGTTGGCATCTTGGAAAGAGATTCAACCAGAAATTGAGAAAGCATTAAAACAATATCATTAAGATTCCTACATTAGAATTCCATTAAAAATACTTAAAAGATAGTATTTCTATAATTATTCTAATAGGATATTTAAGGTATAACTCTTAATGAAAATTCATTCTCTGTTTATTTTAAAAAAAACAGGAGTTTGTATTTATAGTCGAAATTTTACTAAAGATTTTGACAATATAGAAGTAAATTTGATTACTCCTTTCTTTTCAGCAATATTTTCATTTTCTGAAAATGTGATTTCTCGGAAAACTCCTGAAGTTCTTGAAATGAGAGAATTGAGATTCGTTTTTAAAGCACAAGAGGATCTTATCTTTAGTATCTTATCAGATTCGAGTGCGAGTTTATTATTTGTTACAACTCGATTAGAAAGAATATCTGATGTCTTCTTTGAAGAATTCCCAGATCCAGCCCAAATAAAAGACTATGAACAGATTGAAAACCCTAAACTTAATAAAATGATTGATTCGATAATCAGGGGAGAAGACGAAATTTACATGAGTAAAACGTTTTACTCAAGGGTAATTGATTTGTTTAAAGAATTAATGTATGAAAATGAAATATTAGGAGCGGCTCTTCTAACAACAAAAGGAAATATTATTTATACTTCTCTCCCAAATGATATAATGGTAAATTCTTTGAAAGAATTAGAAATCAGGTATATGGTTGGTGCTTTAAACCTCCCAGAAATGTATTATAGTTTAGAAAATGGTCAAAAAGTATTTTCTAAAGTGATCGATATTCCTTGGAAGTTAGATCCACTTTTATGTGTGGTGCTTTACGACAGCAATATCCCATTAGGAATGGCTGAAATAAATCTACAGAAAGTAGCAAAGAAGATTACTAATATTATCTAAATCAAATCCCTTAAAAATATATAAAAAGAAATAAAAAAATAGTTTTTAATTAATTATATTGGTTGAAACCAGAAAAACAGGCATGCGATACCTAAAATAAATGCCAAAGCTGCCCAGACATATCTAAAAGCTCTTGCATAGTTTCTGTGTCTTCGTCCAGATTCCGACCATATAGTATCTACTTGTATATATGGAAGCGGACCTCTTCTATACCAACCTTTAATTCTTACCCTTTGACCAATTAACCGATTAACGGATCTAAGAGAAAATATAAGATCAACAAGACCAATTCCAAACCTGTAATCAACATACATTAATCCTGTATCATCCTGGAAGTACATATCTTCACTAAAGTAATATCCAGGAATACCTCTCCCTACAATGGTTCCCTCCAAATATGCAGGCACTGTTCTAATTGGACTTACCTTAACATTAGTCACAAGATCCAAAACCGTTTTATCTTCAAAGCCACCTTTATACATATATCTTGTTTTTAAAATCGACATAAAGCCTATGACATAAAACCCTATTGCCCATACAAGCCACATATTCGCATAAACAGTATCTTCGAGGAAAGCAATATGATAAAATCCAACAAGATCAAAGATCCATATAATTGTAATTCCAAGTAGGGCAATGAAAACAAGTGTAGGAAGTGCTTTCATGAAAACATCCCAGAGAAATTGATCCCATAACGTTTTCCCAGCTTGTTCTTCTTTTAACCTTTTCGCATCAGAGAAATCAATTTCTGGTTTTTTACCATAGATATCACATAACATATTCAAGCGCATAATTCTTTTAGCTGGTAATGGATGTGTTGAGAATAACTGGTAATATTTAGCCCATGGATTATATAGATCCCAGGCTGCAGCTTTTTGAACCGCTTCCATAGACAACACGCCAGTAGTAGTTACACTTATTACGCCTAATCCCTTTGCTGCACTTGGATCAAAAATACCTAATCCTCTTAATGCCCTTACACGTGATTTTTTTCTTTCCTCGATATTAGCATCAACTAGCAATCCATATGCTATCTTAACAAGCCCTGTGCTTAAAGCGTTAGGATCTTCCAATACCTCTGCACTATGTTCATCAGCATAATATTCACGGATTCTGCTTATTATAAGCGATATTAAATAACTCAAATAATAACTTATATAAGATAACAATGCAATGGCAATTAACGCAAGTCGAAGATAGGAAGCCTCATCACTATCGCTTCTGCTACTTCTTGAAAAGTAACTAGCATAATAAGCCCAACGAGCAACTGTTAAAAGTAATAACGGAATTGCGAACACTATTGTCATTAGTATGAAATCTGAATGCACTACATGTCCTAATTCATGTGAAAACACAGCGTTTTGCTCTTTTTCATTTAAATAATGTAAAATTCCATCGGTAATTATTACTCTTGCTGAATTCTTACTCCATCCATAAGTAAATGCATTAGGGTTGAGATCATGAATAATTCCGAGTCGTGGGATCTTTATACTGCGATACGCAACTACTTTATTAAGAGAATCTGCTAAATGTGGATATTGGGCAGCAAATTCCTCATAAGGTATCCAATCAATTCGATAAAGCCATCCTACTATTAATGGAGATATTCCATATTGAAACAATACCATTCCGACAGTAATAGCAATCATTATTACTAATCCCCATTCCCATCCCACAGCTGAGGGTAGAAACCAAACTCCTGCTACAAAAATGACAGCATAAATTAGAGCAAATAAAGCAGTTAGAGCAAGTCCAGAAGCCAATTTTAATCCTATAATTTACCACCTTTAAATTAATTTTTTTTTGTAAATTTAAAATAAATTTTTATTCATGTTATTGTAGATAGACACACCTATAAAAACTTTCCAACTAAAAATTAAAATCATTATAAAGATTATAAAAAATAATTTAGGTTCATTCAAGAGAATTCATTAATTATGTATGATGTTATAATTATCGGTGCGGGGATTGCTGGTGCAACATTTGCCTCTAAGATTTCAAAATATGCAAAAACACTTCTAATTGAAGCTCAAGATTATCGAAAAGAAATACCGATTAGAACAAATATATTTCCTGAACATAATCGACCATTTATTAAAGATGAAATAGATTGGGAAGATAAAGCAATCTTTCCAACTACTCATACTAAATCTAATTACATGAGTGACGAATTTAATGGTGTTATTGATTCTACAGAATTCGGAATTCCTTTGGGTAATATTTGTTATACAGAAAATATCATAAGAGAGTTAATCAGCCAACTTGAAGAACATGGAGAATTTAATTCTAATGAGAGAATCTCAAAAATTATTAGACATAGCGAGCACTTAGAATTAATTAATACAAAAGGTGAATCCTATTCAACAAAACTTTTAGCATTAGCAACGGGCTCACGTGGTTTTGAACTGCAACGTTCTTTGGGATTTGGAATTCCTGATTCCTATACTGGAACTTATCTTCATTTATTTGGGGATGAAGATAAAATAAATGAGAATTTGGAATATAATTATACTTTTCATATCAATCCTAAAATAAGTAGAAATGGTCCTTTCTTCTTTAATAAAGGAAAAGAGCGAATTTCTGCTGGATTCTTAGGTGAAAAAAATGAATCAAAGGAATCTATTTTGTCTAAACTCGATAGGATTTTAAAAAATTATGAAAGAATCCAACCATTCGTCAATGGATTGAAATATGATTTATCAACTGCAGTAGTAGGAGATATATCCAAGCATCCTATCAAAAAATTCTCACAAGATCGAGTTATTGTTCTTGGGGAAGCCGCAGGAATAGTAACTGCTTTCTTTTATGAAGGTTTGTTGCCTGGGGTAGCATGTGCTGATATTGCAACTAATACTTTAAAACCCTTGTTAGATAAAGATAGCAATTTTGGCCGATTAGAATTACAGAAATACGACCAAGAAGTTAAACGTATCTTATTTACATATTTTAAGAATGGAAATGCCCTCGAATATTTAATCTATAATGATGGTTCTCACGTAAAATCCTTATGGCGCTTATATACAGAATTGCTTAATGAAAATAAATTGGCCAGAAAATATATTTATGAAGCATATATTAACCATGATTTAGCAACTCATAATACTAGTAATGATAGATATGTTGGAGAAAAATGGTTTTCAAAACTTCCTGCTCTTTCAAAAATTACACTAAGTCCAAAATTTTTCAAAGCAATGCTTTTATAAGCTTCTTTATTTTTAGAAATATTTAAGACAAAAAAGTATGGCATTCATTATTTTTGAGCCTATCCCCATTATATGAGGAGATAAAGCTACTTTTGGATCAGAATAGATTTCATATTCATGGTTAATATTTAGTTCTAATAATGTTTCATGAAGACGCTCTGACGCACTCGTAAGGCCAAATTCATCTGAGCTTTCACAATTAAGCATAATATGGAGCTTTTTAAGCGCATTAGGATTTTCTCTAATTAATCTATTAATATCGAACATTCCCCAGTTATTCTCTGCTTCTTTACTATAATCTATTATATTTCCATCACTATTTCGTTTAATTGAGGGTATTAAGGGATTTTTTTTTGATAGTACTAAATCATAAGTATCCAAAATATCTGCCCAAGCCATATCTCCTATTTTATTACTCATCTCAGTTCCAAAAATCTCTTTATACAAGGGAATTCTTAATTTCAAATCAA
>JBHLKB010000046.1:0-11283 GCA_048887205.1 Candidatus Hodarchaeota archaeon | reverse complement strand
AATCCAGTTCCTATGGATTTGAACCAAGCAGACCCTCGACCCATGTTTTCAAGTTTTGCTGAGCCTTTAGGATTATTGTATATCGCAGAAGTCTTATTAAAGGATGGACACAACGTATCAGTACTAGATCATGGCGCAACAGGTTATAATTTTTCTCAAGTGTTAGAATGGATAAAAAAGCAGGACCCTGATATTTTAGGTATTTCAGTTTTGACTCGATCTTTTCTATCTGGAATCCAAATAGCTAAACTTGCTAATGAGTGGAATCCAAATATTATTACAATTTTAGGTAATTATCAAACAGTTTGTGCTGAAAGGATATTAAAAAAGTATAAATTTATAGATTTTTGTGTTCGAGGCGAAGGTGAAAATACAATCCAAGAATTATTAACATTAATCCAAAATAATAATAAAAACTATGAAGATGTTAATGGCTTATTTTATCAGAAAAATGGGGTTATTAAATCCACTGCTCCTAGAGAATTAGAAAAGGATATAGATAAATTCTCATTCCCTAATCGTAGTTTACTTAAAAATGGTAAATACAAAATGTCCATTGGGGGAATAGATATTTCTAGTGAAAAATCTGGAACAATAATTATGAGTCGTGGATGCCCTTATCAATGCCGTTTTTGTTCAGCTAACCATGAAAGTTGGCGCCATAGAACAGCAAAAAATGTAGTTCAAGAGTTATCATTATTGGAGTCTGAGGGGTATCGGGAAATAATGATAATGGATGATAATTTTACTATAAATCCAAAATGGGTAAAAGAGATTTGTAAAAATATTTTAAAAGAAAAAATCGATTTAATTTTTCACTGTGAAGCAAGAATCGAAGGAACTAATGAAATGTACGAGTATATGAATAAAGCTAATTTTAAAACAATTTTTTTTGGTATGGAAAGTGGTAGTCAACGAATATTAGACTATTATCAAAAAAATATAACCCCAACTCAATGCAAATTAGCTTTAAAAAAAGCTCGGAAAGCTGGAATTGATATGTTAATGGCTTCTTTTATTCTTGGTTCACCCATCGAAATGATTAGTGATATACAAAAAACTGTAAAATTTGCATTGAGTTTAGATATCGAATATGCTATGTTTCATATATTTGAAGTATTTCCAGGTATAGAAATCTGGGATGAATTAGTAGAACAAAAAAAAATAGATGAAGATAAATACTGGGAAACTGGTATTCGAGTACCAGAACTTCCATTTTATAATATTAATTTGGATTTTATAATAAACGTAATAAGAAGAACTTATAAAAGATTTTATTCATTAGGAAGACCCAATTTCATTTTCAAGCAACTTGTAAGATCTTTAAGAAGTAATTATCGTCGCAACAAATTACGAAATCTAGCTAAAGATTATCGTTCATCCTTAAGGATGTTGGATTCTTTAAGCGAAAAGAGATTTTAATATGAATTAATATTTAAAATTCTGTCTATAAATTTTAACAAAATTATTAACAAACGCTCATAATTTATTGAAAATCTTTTTAGAGAATAGTAAAAATTAAATTTTGAAAATTTAATATAATTAAATAGTTCATTAAAGAATCATTTGGAGGAACTTTATTTAGAAGATAAATTATGTTTTGCCCAAATTGTGGTACAGAATTATTATCATCAAATCAAAAATTTTGCCATAATTGCGGAGGAGAAATCCCACCCCTTCTTAGAGCTACTAACTTCAGAATTGAAATACCAACTATTTCACAACCTAAATTAAAAAATGAAGGATATCAAAACATAATAGCAAAATCAAGATATTTTCCAGTTATTAAGCAACAGCCAATTCAAGTAGGACTTCCAGGTCCATATTCAAAAAGGTGTTTGAGCCTTTCAATAATTTCTATTCTAGTAGCAATATTCGATTGGATATTAAATTATATTATTTTCAGGTTTCAAATAATAATATTGCCTGTTTTTGATTTTAGGATAATAATGCTATTAACAAATGCCATAATAATTAATATCGTAGGATTAATATTCGGAATTTTATCTAGATCAAATAGTGCAAAAGCAGGGATATTGGAACCAGGAAATAGTGTTGAGAAAGTTGGTAGCACATTTGCTATACTTGGTATCATTATCAATGCATTATCAATAGTAATAGTCCTCTTAATTCCATTAACTCTTTATGTCCCATATATCATCCCGATAGACTAATTTTAGATTTTTTCTTTTTTGAGTAGAAATAATCTTTAGAATTATAAAAAAGAGAAAAAAATTATTTCTTTTCCTTAATTTTTGTCCATATATAACCATAACCGTCGAAAAGGATAAAAATTGCTATTGTGCTCACTATTATACAGAAAATAAGAAGGTCTAAGTCTGTAGGAACGTGACCAAATAGAGCTTCCAAGTTAATAACAAAATTCCTCATCCAAGGCCAAGTTCCAGGAAGGGGTTGTCCATTTAGAGAGAAATACAAAAAATCTTCAAGGGTGCTAAATTGTAAGAGTGTTCCAGCTATAAATGTATTCCAGCTTTGTCTTTTAGTACCACCTCCCAATTTCCACCCAATAGCAAGAATAAGATAAAAAAATGTCATCAATAAACCCCAAAAAGATAGATAATACATTGTTTTATCGGTTACCCCTCCATACCAAAGATCATCAATTGTAAAATTAACAAGGATTCCTAGCGGAACAATAACCACAGCAAAAAGAATAACTATTATTATAATACGATTTTTGATTTTTTTGGATTGAAGAAAAAAGGCGGGAATTAATCCAAACAAGATTAATTGAACATATAAGAGAAATCCAGGAGAAATTCCAAGAATAACATAAAATATAATCGGTATTCCATTAGCGATTAAGAAAAGGATTATAGCAATGATTAACCATTTTTTATCAGATTCTCTTCTTTCACTTTCTTCATTACCTGCAAGATACATAAATACAATAGGTAATATTAAACCTAGACTTAATAAACTAATCAGCCATATAAGTCGTATAACAATTCCTACTATTGAATGCTCAGCTGCCCAATCTATCTCAGCTGTTATTATTATTACACCGATAAATATTATGAGTACAATTAACTTTTTAATCCAAGATTTAGAATTATTTTCAGACATATTATATCAATTTTGATTTTTGTTTTAATTATTCAATCATATTATCCTTAGAATATAAAATTAGATAATATTTTATTAATAGCAATCTTGGATTTGTATTAATAAAAACTACTTTCATGCATATAGAATTGCCTATATATATGAATATTATTATTTTTTCAGCATATAAATAATTGAATAATTAGCTATACTAAATAGTATACTAGATTTATATAGAATGTAAAAAATATCAATTTTTTTTAAATATCGCGAGATTATGTAAATTGAAAGACATAAAATAAGAAGGAGTAATGAGTAAAACAACACGATATTGTAAATTAATGAATTACAGATAAACCATGTAAATAATAATATCAATGGATAAGTAATTATCTTTAAATAATCCCATATTGATTTTCTGGCAAAAATTGGTTCTGTTCTAAAAGAAACACTCATTTTATGAATAAACGCTATTTTTGAATATGATTTTCCATATTGGAAATATTTTTTAATATTTTGAAGTGGATTTCTTTTACCATAATGAATCACTAACCCTTTTGGTACATATATTAATTTAAATCCTTTTCTTATTAATCTCCATGAAAATTCTAAGTCTTCAATTCTAAAATTTAGAAAGCCGCCCGTAAGATTCCATAATTCTTTTTTAAATATCATATTACTAGTATTGAGAAAAGTTATAGCAGAATCTTTTTTTAAAATTATTTTATCCTTTAATTTGAATGGATTAAATTTCATTTCAGAACTGTCATAAAATTTTACTTTTCCACCAACTACATCATATTCATTCAAAAAAGGAACTAAATCTTTTAACCAATTTCGTGAAATGAAGCAATCAGAATCAGTTAATGCGATAACCTCATTTTTAGCTTCCCCAATACCAATGTTCCTAGCTTCTGCTGATCCGACAGATCTTTCTAATGATATAGATTTAATTGGATATTCTTTTAAAAGGTCTTTTGTGTTATCGGTTGAACAATCATCAACAATTATTATTTCATATTCCAAGTAATTCAAATTTAATAGATTATTAATCAGATCATTTAATATATTAGCTCGATCTTTCACAGTAATAATTATTGATACTGGTTTTGGGGATGAAGTCATCAAAATTTCTTAATTCCAGAAGTATATAATTTTAATACTTTTTGTCTACCTCTTCTTTTTCAGATTCGGTCAATTGCCTTACTACTTTTGCAGGAGAACCATAAGCAATAGAATAAGGTGGAATATCATCTGTTACAACCGAACTTGTTCCAATAATCGATCCTTTACCGATTGTAACTCCTGGTAATATCACTGAATATGCTCCTATTCTGGCATTTTCACAAATTTTAATAGGACCAAAACTGAAACTCCCATGTTTTATATTCATAGCATTATGAGTCAATAATTTTACACCAATTCCACAACCACTTCCATTTTCAAATTCAATTAATTCAGGTAAAAGTGGATCAGGAATAGATTTTTGAGAAATATGACAATTATTACCTATTTTTACTCCCATAAATCGAAATAATATATTCCTAGCTCGTGGCCACCCAACTAAATATGTGATGATTAAAGAAAATAAGTGATTAAAAGCACCTTTTACAAACCAAGAAATTGAAAATCCTTTGCTCCGAAAATATTTTGCGATAATTAACATAGGTATTGGTGTGAAAATATGCTCATCTGTTTCTATGTTAATGTATGTCATTTTACCTTTAACTTCTATTTCAAAATTAGGTCTTTTATGCTTCCATATTGTTCTAGCTTTATTCAAATCCTTAAAAAAAATCAAGAAATCCATATTTATAGGAAAAAGAATTAAACTTAAAGCAAAATTAATAGGTAAGAAAAGTAATAGGAGCATAAACCTAGTATTAAGATTTAAATCTTGATTAAATAAGATCCCAATATATGCGTAATAAGTTACTATGAAAATTATTGTTATAATTCCTAATAAACTAAAAATATATAATCTTGACCCAGTTAATTGCCTAGTTTTTGCTAAGTTGTATCCTATGACGTATAATAGAAGTAAAAACACAAAAGCAATAAAAATTCCTCCATATACATACAAATTATATTTGTAGAAAATTAATGATAAGAATGGTATCATATAATTATAAATTGTATTGATCAAAGGAATGGGGTAAAATATTCGATTTATTATCATCAAAATGATAAATAAACAACCTAAAGTTAGCAAGATATTTAGAATCAAAAATATCTTTTTCATTTTAACCGTTATATAATTATTTTTTCTGATTCTTGTATAAAATATTAAAAAATCTTTTATTAATAAATACTTAATAAAGATAAATTTTTTTTTTATTCTCAAATGATTGATTAACAAACTTGATAATCCTTTTAGGAAAAGAAAACATGAAAAAGATTAATCAAAAAAATAAACCTAAAATATCTGTTGTTATCCCAACTTTTAATGAAGAAAACAATATAATAGAAACGTTAAAGGCTGTTAAAGAGCAAATATGTAATATTCCCTACGAAATTCTTGTAGTTGATGGCCAAAGTTCTGATAAGACCGTTTCAATAGCGCATAAACTTGCTAAAGTATATGTATCACCTCAAAAAGGTAAAGCTTTTCAATTAAATTATGTTGCACCAATGACAAATGGGGATTTAATTTTGTTTTTGGATGCAGATACTTTGATAGATCCATTCTTTTTACAAAAGATTTACAACATTTTTCAAAAAGATAAAAATCTTTTTGCGTGTAGTGCAAGAATAAAATATTATGATGGAATTGCCATCTCATTTAGAGTTGGGTCTCTAGTATTTACAATAACAAATTACTTTTTTCAAAATATCTCTATGCATTTATGGTATTTTTTTAAAAATTTATTTGGATATCCCGAACTTTCTGGAACTAATATAACCATTAGAAAAGAGATATTTTTTAAAGCAGGTGGATTTAAACAACCACCAAATTCATTAGGAATCGATAAAGTTTTTTCAGATTCTTTAATTTATCTAATTAGAAAAATGAAAAAGGGTAAGATTAAAACCTTAAGTTTAATATCTGTGCTAACAAGTGGAAGACATTTAAACATTCGTCGTAGCTTAAAGCGTGTGAGCCAATATTTTTCAAAAAAAGATATTTATTATGATTTAGCAAAAAAAATTGAATATAATTAAATCTATTTCGTTATTTTAAAGGCTAGTGCTTATATAATGAAAATTGCACTGACATTTGATATTGAAAGAGACATTCCCAATGTTCTAGATACTTATTTTGGAGTGAAAATTGGATTATTAAAAATATTAAAAGTATTAGATAGCTTTAAGATCAAAGGGACTTTTTTTTGTACGGGAAATGTAGCTGAGCGTCTTCCAGAGTATATAAGATTAATTGAGCGTAAAGGTCATGAAATTGCCTGTCATAGTTTTAATCATGAAAACCTCAACAAAATAGGTTTCAGAAAATGTCAAGAATTAATTTATCAAAATAAAAAAATTATAGAGGATACATGTCAAAATTCCGAGGTTGTTGGTTTTAGAGCTCCTTATTTAAGACCTCCCAAATTTTTATTTCAAATATTAAATAATATAGGATTTAAATATGATTCTTCAATAAGATCTCCAAGAATGTTGAAATCCTATCAAATAGATGTTAATCAAATTCAAGAGTATTATCCTTTAAATTTCAATGCACTTTTAAGATTACCTATGGGTTATTCTTTATTTCGGAAAATGATAAGTAAAAAAAACCTTAGTATATTATGTTTTCATCCTTGGGAAGCGATAAATATGAAAGATTTGATACTAAATCAAATAAGTATATTTGACATATTTAAACGCATCATGTTTAGGCCAGATCGCGTTGTAAATACAGGAGATTCATTTATCATTAAAATGAATAGTTTAATAAAGGAGTATATTTTAAAAAAAGCCGAATTTATTGTTCTAAAACAATTATTGTACAATAATTAAAATTTGATTTTTATCTATTTTTTGTAAGATTTAGAGTGAATTCCGATCATTTTTTCAATCGCTAGTAGAAAATTTCCCAAAGCCTGATAAATTTAGATTTCTTAACCGTACAACTGTTCTCATTCCAGACCTTAAATGTTTCAAAAAATTCAAAGCGTATCTTCGCTTATATTGACTTAATAACATATCAGGAAGTAATTTTAGACCCAAACCAATCCGCTTAAACGATATATATTCCCTATATGTTTTTCTAACCATATTCAATATTTTTTTTCTCTGTGCTTCAGAGTGAGTTAAATCCATTACTCTGGTTGAATTTTCCCACATATTTTCTCCATTAATAAGCCCTTTTGATACTAGATCGTCCCACATTGGAATTCCCGGCCAAGTTTCAACTATATTTAGGAAGAAAAAATCTACACCTGAATTTAATGCAAAATGAATAGTATTTTCACACTCAGATATAGTTTCAAAAGGAGCACCTAGCATAAATAATCCAATAATAAAATCAATTCTTGCTTCTTTTGCCATTTTAATGGCTCTAAGAGATTGATCTGGCGTAATATTTTTATTATAATAATTTAAAATTCTTGGATTAGCACTTTCAATTCCAAAAGAAATCGATTTGCAACCAGCTAATGCCATATATTGAAATAATTCCTTTGAAACTTGATCAACTCGCATCTCAACGTGCCAATTAATATCAAGATTTTCTTTTATCAATAATTTACAAAAATTTACCACGTTCCTAAGATTTAATGAAAAGTTATCATCTACAAATGCAATTTCAGAATATCCTCTTGAAGCTAAATATGAGAATTCTTCGACCAGTCGTTCAGGAGATTTAGATCTATATTGTCGATTTGAGAATTTTGACACAGCACAATAAGTGCAGCTATAAGGACAGCCCCGAGTAAAAAAAGTTGTAGCAAGTTTTGAATCCATTAATTGTATTCCAGCTAAATTCTGCCGATATGAATTTTTAAGAAGTGAACGATTAGGAAAAGGTAAATCATCTAAACTTTTATTTATAGGCCCATCAGGATTATGTTTTATTTTCCCATTAAATCGATAACTTATCCCTAACAAATCACTAGGTTCACGACTGTGGTTATTTTCAAGATAATTAATTAAATTAGAAAAAATATAGTCATTTTCTCCTCGAACACAATAATCTACTAGGTGACCATATTTTTTTAATATATTATCTGCGCAAATTGTTGGATGATAATGGCCTAAAACAATTATTACGTTCGGGTTCCAGTTTTTTGCCATTTGGGATATTTTAATAGAAGATAAAAAACCTACTGTCATTGCTGAAATTCCAATAACTTCTGGATCTACTCTTTTTATCCATTCTAACACATGGTTAAAATTAAATCCATTTGAAGCTTGGTCTAATAGTTTAACTTGATGACCTTGTTGTTTTAAAATTGTACCTAATAATATAATTCCTAGTGGTGGCCACTTCTGTCCATAAAATCGTTCATGTTCTTCTAGTATTGGATTAGGATTAATTAGAGCAATTCTCAAGGTACTTATCTTCCATTCCTATTTTTCTCTTTTCACTAAACTGTAAGATTACAAATTTTAAAAGTATTTATTTTATAATCAACTAGCATTTATAAGATTTCATAATTAAAAACACTACTGATAATACGCTATGGCGGAAATAATTGTTTTAGGCTTAGTGTTCGGAATAATTAATACTCTTATCCTTCATTTAGCAAAAGCTATGGAGAGACACGGAATTGAGATTTTTTCCAGAAAAAAATCTTTTAAAGAAAAAGGAAAAAAACCTTTAATCTACATAATTGGTTTTATTTTAAATAACACTGTGATGATTTGGCAAATATTTGGGACGACATTTGCCTCTGCTGCCGTATTTTCAAGTGTTTTCGGCTTAGGATTAATATTGTTAATGATCTATTCACATTACATATTACATGAAGAGATTTCTAGACAAGAATTGATTGGAGCAGTATTAATTATTATTGGGACTACTATGGTAGGCTTTTTTTATATAACGGAACCACAAGTAGCAGGAAATGTCAATTATGTTAACTTTTTTATACTTATAATTGTAATTATTATTCTCTTTTCATTCCTTATTGGATTTTCATGGAAAACTAAGATTGCAGTAGCTTTTATTTTTGGTGCTGTAGCAGGAACATTGGGAGGTACAGATAATGTTCTAAAAAGAATTGGATTAACATCCAATAATTTTATTGAAGCTTTTGTTGGAGTCTTCCGATTAGAACTAGACAGCTTTATCTTCTTATTTAGCTTTCTTGCTGGTCTTTGTGCATTAATATTAACACAAATAGGTTTTGCAAAAGGAGCTGATGCATCAAGATTAGTTCCGATGTATAATTCATTGTATATAGCGGCACCAGTCGCTTTTGAGTTAATAATTGTGGAAGGAGCAATAGTGTCTATAGGGATAATCATTTCAATTCTAATTATTATTGTTGGTGTTTTTCTAATGAACATTTTTAAAAAAACAGAAGAAAACTCACATAAGAAGAAAATTACTGAATAATTCAAAAAATTTGTTTATTCTAAATAGTAGCAAACTCTAATTCATAAATTGGTACTTCTCTTCTTTTCTTATCATCGTATAATGGCAATCCCGATTGTTTTAATAGTTCTGGTGTTTTATAATTCAGGATTACAATTTGACAGGAACTAGCGATTTTCATTGATGCTACTCTTAATCTGTCTCTTACTAATGGAAGGTTTCTGATATAACAACCTACTTCTGCTACAATCTGTCCTGCTTTAACTCGAGCACATACACCAGTGGATCTTCCAAAAGAGTTTCTCATTCCTGATTGTACTCGATCTGCGCCAGCAAATGCTAGCATTCTATTCTCTCTAATTTTATGAAAAGGTTTTGGTCGTATTCTAAGGCGATAATTTTGTCTTCCGAGTTTTCTTTGAAGGACACCGTTGATGGTGATTCTAATCGCTTCAAGGGTGTTTGAAGAGATTTGAATTTGGTTATTCACCTTCAGACCAACCGTTAACTCCCAATTTTCCCATGGAATTGATTTATTTCCACCCCAATATCTCACAATCTTACTTTGTGCACCGCCACGAGCGAATTCTCGTCTACGATTTGAACTCCTTTTATATTGATAAGGCCTACGTGTCCACTTACTATAACAGTGCCAAGGTCTTTTATGTGCCATTTCAAATCACTTATATTGTTAATTATATTAAGATATGATTTAAAAATTATCTAATTAGCAAATGTTTAAAATATCTTATTTCTAATAAGTTTTATTATAATTGAAGTTTTTAGAGTTATTGAATTGATATGAAAGAAACTATCTAAAAATTAGTACTGTAAAACTCCCGTTTGCATTATCATTTTCCATTGGTGCTTTACTTTTGAATAAATTTTACAAACTCTTCCTTTCCAATGGTTTTTATTACCCTCCTCATCAATCCAGAGTGTATCAATATCAACAACTGCAAATGCGCCATCACCTTCTTTAGAAATTTCAATCTTTCTAATTTTTCTTTCGTTATGGTCTAATTTATGTGTATTAAATAACTTCAACCAACTATTTTTCCAGCGATTGTAATCATATTTACCCCATTCTAGAACCCAATCCATCGGATCATGAGACTGTGGTGTCCTTGGCCACGGCCAAACCATATCGGGATGAAAAATAGTCATTAAAAGTTCTATATCTTGAGTATCCCAAGCTCTAGTCTCTCTATTTACGATTTCTTCTATCTCATTTCTAATGTCATTCTTGGTCATGGAACTCACTTACAATATTGATAGTTCTTTCATTTTTATATGATATCAATATGAATGTTAAAATAACTTAAATTTGATTATAATAAGGATAATATTAATACGTACTTTAAATTTAAGAATATATAATGAAAGCAAAAACACTCTATAAAAGACTTGATACAGATTTTGAGCTTGATCGTTGTAAAGATGATTGGTCTCATATGGATTTTAATGAGTATATTAGTGATAATTTTAAAAAGCGTTATATGGGACTTTTAGTTGATAACACTAAAGAAATTAATTCCGTATATACTGCTGTTTTTCCAAGTGATCTAGTTTTAAACAAAATATTAAAAGACAAAAAAAAGAATATTCTTTTAGTCACTCATCACCCGATGATTTGGGATATTAGAAAAACACCAGTCTTTCAAGATGTTAATCAAGACCTGCTTCCAAAACTAAAACAGCAGAAAGTTTCAATATATAGCATGCATGTTCCACTA
>JBHLKB010000045.1:0-11483 GCA_048887205.1 Candidatus Hodarchaeota archaeon | reverse complement strand
TATCATAGATTGAGAATTGTGCTCCAATAGTTTTAATATAATCCTTCTTAAAGGTACCCTTTGTAAATTTTTTAATCAAGGAAGTTTTACCAACTTTACCATCACCCACTACCGTTATTTTAAATGTGAGTTTTACTCCTATCTCTCTCATTGAGTTTTATTGTAAAAATCTTGTTAGAGTATTTTAATTAATGTAAAATTAGACTTGTATTAATATAAAATTTTGGTATACATATTTTTAGATATTATACATGTGCGAAATTTATCCACCTATTTGATAAATAGTAGTTTTAAGTAAATTATAAAGCTTTCCTGAGAGATTTGGAAATAAAAATTTCATTTATTAAGGTTTCTATATAGGGGATATCTTTTAATTCAGCAAGCTGATTCAATTCATAAAATCTATTTAGTGTTTGCCATGTGGGAGTATTATCTTGTATGCGTTCAACAAACTTTTTTAATTTTTTCTTTGCAAGGTACGTTTGCCCCTTGAATAGATAACAGGCAGAGAAATCACCAAGCGATTCTAGGAGGATTTTATAGTCACCAAATTTAGCTCGATCGAGCCCTTTTGAAAAAAATTCTCCACTAAAATCGTTGAAAGCAGTCAAGAAACTTCCAATTAATTCATGTTCGAATGTTAACTCTTCGGTAAATGGATTAGAGAATAATGGAATTCCGCCTTGTGTAATGATTAAAAGCAGGACAGGTTCTTCAGGGTGTAATTTTGGGGGCACTATTGCTCGTTTACCCAGCATTCGATCAATAACTCCGCTGAGGGATGCTAATTTCATGCGTTCTGACATCGGCGCGTCTTTTTTTTTAAGAGTATCCCAGATACTTAATTGTTCTAATAAATTGTCATATTCACTTGAAATTTTTATAGCTAGCAAATTAAGTCCATTCATCTCAGCTACATTTTGAGCTTGTGTAAACAAATTTTTAGCCTCCTCAATGTTCATTTGGATTAATGCTAGTTTTGCTTGTAATAGCTTTGTCTCGGTTAACCATAAATATGAGTGTTTTTTCTCTGCAATCTCGAAGATTTTATTTATTAACGGGGAAATCTCATCCAAGATATCTGGATTGTTAGTTATGTATAACTCCTCAAGGATAAGATCACATAGATTAATTAAAGATAATAGATGTAATTGGGGAGGAGTAAAATCGTCTTCAGCAATTTGTTTAAGTAAGATTTCGGCTTCCGTACGATTACGAATTCGGCCACTTGTTTTCAGTACCAAAGATTTCGCTATTAGATATGCTTGGGTGTATATCTTGGTTTCTGTCTGTTTAATATGTTCCTCTAACTTCTCTAGGTATCGTTGTGCTTCCTTACGAGAATTTTTGTCAAGATTTAGTAGAACCAGATAAAAAAGAGAGGGAATTATTCCATATAGATATTTAGAGTCCACGGAAAGTGTTAAGCTGCGTTTTAGATTGAATATTGCTTTTTTATGCTCACCCATCATTCTATAAGTAACTCCAATACCTAGTAAATTGAGAACAAGCTCATCTGTATAATTTAATTTCTCCGCAAGCTTAATAGCTCTATTATACCATCTTACTGCCCGACTCAATTCACCCTTCTCTCTATAGATAGCTGTTAAGGGTTGTAATGTATCAAGTTTGGTACGCTCGCTAATTTCTTTAATCTTTAAACTCTGTCTGCAAAATTTTAAGGCTTGATCGAATTCACCTTTACTATAGTAGGCACCTCCAAGTAAAGTAAGGCTTGCTGCGATGCCAAGTTGATTATCTAATTTTTTTTGGAGTTTTAAACTCTTTTGGGCATAATTTAGTGCTTTATTGGGTTCACTTTTTACAAAATATATTTGTCCTATTTGCCAACAAATACGTGAAATATCAAGATCTTCGCTTATCTTTTCTCCTAGTGCCAAACACTGTAGTGCTAACTCCAAAGCCTTATCATGATCAAGTTTAAAATAATAAATTATAGATTTTAACAACAAGAAATCTACTTCTAGTCTAGGAAAATCCAAATATGATTCATCTGGAACGGAATTAAGCAATTTTTCAGCTTCAAGAATATAATCATTAGCTTGTTCTAATTTTCCGAGAAATACGATATGTGTTATAATAAGAAGAGCATCTATAGATTCAGGAATTCTTCCCAATTTTTGACTCAATCGGTAGGCAAGTTCTCCCACCTCTACAGCTTCAAAATATTTACCAGTATAACAGAATACTCTCCCTTTTAAGAGAAGTGTCGATAGAATATCTTTAGAGGTGATTAATTCTTTCTTCTCGAAATCTGTAATTACATGAAGCGCTTCTTCAAATTTTGCTTCATACATGAGTTTTTCTGCAGTTATCAAGTTCTCAGGTCTTGAATCGCTCAAATTTATTTATCTCTTATTATAAGTACGATTTCTCATTTATATAAGACTGGTTAAATCTCCTTTCAATTGAGAATTTCAAAATATGTTTCCAAATTATGACTGAAAAAGAAGAAGAATATTTTATTTAAAAGATTTTGTGACATTTTTTTTTGTAGTATTATTATCATATTTTCAAACAATCTACAAATCAAAAATGTAAAATAAAATTGATAGAAGCCTTAAAAAAACAAAACACTTACAAAACAAAGAAGATAGTTGAAATAAAATCGGAAATTGAAATAGATAGAACTATTAATTAAATTAAAGGTCTAATAAAGAGCTTCTAAAGAATAATTGGCTTAAACAGTAGATCTTTAAATTTAGTTAATGAATAGATTATGTTAGCTGGTTTACTTGTATTATTTTTTCTTCTTTTTTCACAATATTTTTCAGATGATAAGGGAAATGGAAATAAACATTTTGGACAAGATTTCACTTCAATACACTCCTTACAATTTCTTTCTTCTGCTTTTTCTTTATGCAAATGCTGAAGCTTTCGTATGATATCCAAAAAAGGCGTCCCTATTTTTCCAATTGGCTCAGAATACCAACAAATTCGAATAGAATCATCATTCCCGATTATAGCGGTTTCTAATTTTTGACAATTTGCATGCTCATTCGTCCATCTGCATAGATTTTGAAAATGAGGTAATGGTCTACTATTTAAGATGTAATTGAAAATTTCTTTATTTTTTGATGTATTAACCAGGAAATTATAGATTGCCTGTACGTCTAGTGCTGAATAATCGATACAAATTAAATTTTCCATATTATCAATCCCATTCTTATATTCTTCCAAAGCCAGATATGTATTTTTTAATTTTATGGGTATTCCTTTCTCTTCACCCGAAAAAAGCGTTCTTCCTGATATTAACGATGATATATTATTTGACTTCTCCCAATAATAACCTTCATAATACAGAGTAGGTGAGTATTCATCATAAAGCATTGATAAATTTTGTTCATGGAGTTTATTATAATTTAGTTTATTTGAATATATATGAATGATATTCCCATTTATTGCTAGATTTTCTTGTGACCATTTTATTAGTGATTGTTTTATAACATCAGTGTAAATGATTAAATTGTCAAAATAGTGCTTTTGAGTTTTTCGTTTAGGATTTAATGATAAAATTTTGAGATTTCTATAATCAGTTGCCTTTCCATTTATTTCCATTGTAGATCTTGGAGCAGTTTTAATTTTGCTTACATCAAATGGAAAGTTGTTATCCGTAAAGATCTTATTTTTTTTCCCTAATGGTCTAATTTTATATCCGTATTTTTTATAGTTTTGATAAATCGGTGTGCCTTTAAAAATATGAAAATAATTATGCTGATAGAAATCGATATCTAAATGCTTTATTACTTCTAATGTTTTTTGTGCGTCCTGAACAGACTCACTGGGTAATCCAACCATTATGCTTACAAAAACAGGTTTCATGCCAATTTTTTTCGCGAATGAGGTCATTCTTTTTAATTTATCAATAAATTCCTTCTCTTTTCTAAAATCTCTTGAAGATGTATCGTCTGGAGGATTTACTTTACCTATTGCTCGCAAAATTCTCGGAACACCACTTTCCAAAGAAAAACCTAATGAATCAAAACCTGCTTGCCACATTAGGTCTAATAATTCTTCGGTAACCTTATCGCAACGAGTTATGCAAGTAAGTGGAATCTTGATATTATTTTCAATAATTTTTTCACAAATTTTTTTTGCCCTTGTTGGTATTATTGTGAAACTGTCATCATTTATAGAAATAGGATCACTGATTTTGTTAGAGTCGCTGAAGTATGTTAATTCTTCAATTACTCTTTCGATTGAGTGAAAAAAAATATTTCTTTTACTTATTACCGCACAGTTGCAATAAACGCAATTTTGATTACAACCTCTTGCTGTAATTATACCTATAGAAGATGCTTCTGATGCTGGAATAACTTTTGAAAGGTAAGGAGAAGGGTACTTGTCTAAGTAATTTTTAATATATCTATTTGAAATCAAAATATTAAGATCTGGATTGGTGATAATTCTACTATCTTTCCTAAAACTAATACCTTTAATCTTAACTAGATTAACTTTATTAAAATTGTAATTATTTTCAGATAAAGCAGACACCAATTCGAGAAGTGTTTCTTCTCCTTCCCATCTAACACATATATCAACACTTGGGATGGTTTTTAAAATATCTTTAGGTTGCACACTAGGAGTAGGACCTCCAAAAATAGTTATAATGTTTGAATTAAAAGCTTTTAATCCATTGCTTATCAATACACATTGCATGTAGTTACTATAGTAAACCGTGAATCCAACAATTCTAGGTTTATAATTCATTATCTTTATAACACATTCTTTAACATTAAGAGACTCATTTGTGATGAATTGGTTTGCGTTAAAACCATTTTTTCTTAAGTATGCTATTATGTAAGCTGATCCTAAGCTATATTTAAAATTCGAGGCATATGATATCCCACCAGAAGGAAAAACCATTAGAATATCAGTAAAATTCTTTTTCAAAAAAAAATCACACTTCTAAAATTATTATTGCAATATGATATTGTCTTTATACATTTTAAAGTAAATTAGATTAATCAGCTCGATTTTAAAAAGAAGTTAAGAAAATCTGATATAATCTCAATTTATCTAAGGAAAAACAAAGAAAATCATTGTTGTACAACTTTTTATGAGTCCTCTAATTTCCTCATTAGGTTTGATAGCTTTGTATTCCTCCATAATTTCTTCTTTTATTTCTTCAATATCAGATTCTAATTTTATACAATCTTCCAATTTTTTGATTACGTTCTCGGCATTCGCGGGACCGAATGTTAACCAAATCAAATCAGCTAAAGTATAATCTTTAATTTCTTTTTCCTTTATTTTTTCTAACATTTTTTTTCACCCATTTTTTTTAATTACATTTTATTTTATAAATATTTAAAACTTTTACTATTTTGTTAATTTTATTATTTTTAATGTATCTTAAGGCATTCTTTTAAGTAATAGTTTACATTAGGATTAGGAATTATTTAGAAATTTTTGACAAAAAACTTGCTTAATTTTTTGTTAAAAGTTATATTGATTTTTTAGAAATATATAGGAAAAAAAATAAATAATTTGAATTTTGTTTACTCTTTTCAGCCAAAGAATAAATCCCTTCTTCCAGTGAATGATTGCCTTACTTTTTCTATGGGGATTGTTTCTCTAAGATAATTAGCGTTTAACTGTGATTTTTTTATCAATTTACTTAGTACACGATTTATTTTTTTTATCTTTTGTACCTGCTTTTGTACTACTTGGGTAGATGTCACAGCTTTTGGAAGTGCTTCGAGGATTACTAGTTCAATTTCGGTAAGGCTAGCATTGTCTGGGAGTTCATTTAAAACATTAATTATTTCTTCTTTAATAACTGCCATCTTAAATCACCTCTAGGTTTTTGTTTTTTTAGATTTTTTTTTTAATTTTCCAAAGGGTGCCTGAATTTCAGGGGTTTTCTTCATTTCCTTATTATTTTGCTTTCTGGGGCAAATCGATACACAGATGATTTATTCATCTGCGTATGATTTGCGATCACACAAGCTCGTGCCACTATTTCCCTGTATAAATTCCGCCCTCGTTTATGATATTGAAAACGAACTTCTGTGAATTTGATATTTTTTATAAACATCTGCCTATACCCTTCTTAAATTCAAATTCATTATATTTAATCAGATGCTTTGCTTCTTTTACGGTTTTTAGGTGTTCAATGTATTTAGGATTCAATGATAACCTCTCAATTTTCTTTTTGATTTTTTTAATAACGTATGAGTCATAATTTTACTCACATTCTTTTTTTTCCTATTTTAAATCTCTTAATCCAAATTTAAATTTCTCTGGGTGTAAACAATAATAACCAAATGACTTCTTCCATCTTTTCAATTCTCTTTTCTTTTCTATTAAATCGACTTCTTTTTGAACGAAAGGAATTTGGCTTGGTTTAATCTTTGGTTCTTTACTTTCTTCTTCTTTGTAAAATACATATAAGAACTCTTTCAAATCAGATGTTATAATTTTCTTACTCTCTGTCAGATGTCATCACCTCTTTGATTCCTTATTTTCTTTTTTTAGACATTTTTTAAATAAAATTAAACCAAAAATGCATAAATAGTTTAGGGTTGGAAACTCTAAGCAGAGTCTTGAACTAGTTATAGATCATAAAATATAAATTGAACTGAATATATTTGATTATTAAAAATAATCTTATAGGGAATGGATTAATATTTTAGGTCAGCTCTAATGGGATGAATTTATTTTGGATACAGTATGTAATTTCCCACCCAAGGAGATTTTAAAACCAATTTTTGGGAAACCGGACTATGAATTAATAGTTCTTTGGATGTTAAGTAACAACGAAGTATGCTCTTGGTCTAATTTAAAAAAGGTCATTAAACCATCAACTTTATCGATTTATTTAAATAAACTTAAAAGTAGAAGATATCTTATAAAAAGTGAATTTAATCAGTATCGCATTACTTCTAAAGGAAATGAAAGATTCTATAGGTTGTCTCAAGCTAAGAGAGATGGGAGAAAATTAAGCTATCCTCCAAATATGTTACTTAGAAAGAGGAATTATGATCATTGGATTCTTTGGATGGTTTATAATAATAATTACTGTAATTGGGCTGATTTTCTTAAACCTCCTCTTTCTATTAACCAATCTTCTCTTTCAAAAAATTTGAATGAGTTAATTGATAATGGACGCATAAGGAAAGAGAATAAGGAATATAGAATTACTCAGGCAGGAAAACTGGAATATTCTAATATGTTAAAGTTATATAATTTAGATAGACAATCAATATTAGAAGAAGAAAGTAAACGTATTGAAGAAATCACAAATGAAACGATCAAATTCTTCGAAAAACATAAAATAACTGACAATTTTCTTCAATTCAGATTTCTTAACAATGTTTTAAAGTTAAATTATGAAAAAATTAAAAGTGTCTTAAAAAGCGAAGAAGAATTTTACAAGATTTTGCTTTTTCTTGCAATAAATCATCCCAGTCAGTATCCCGAATTTATTTCCCCTGATGAATTTTCAAAAAAATATGAAATTAAACAGATAACTCTTGATTACTATATTGATGAGATAGTCGAGAATCAAATTTATCCAGTTAAATTTTTCAAATTAGAGGTTTCTCCTGAAAAATATTATTATTTTCAATCAAATGAAAAAATAGAAATGATGCTTCGTGTTATTACAGAGGAACACATTACAAAACTAACTTATTTGAAAAAACTTTTTGATAAAACTGAAACTTTAATTGCCTCATATAATATGAGTTCCACTATTAATGCTATTGTAGAAGAAGCATGCAATAATATATTTAATATTGGATTAAAAAACTCTTTAAGGGAATTCTTGCCAGAATATATAAGCTATTTAGCGTATAAAATAGAGGCTGAAAGGAAATTAAAAACCACTTTTGATAAATTGGAAGGAATTATTTGGCAGAACATTCTTGGTATGTTGAAAACTGATATTTCTGATAATGTGCAATTTGATTTTGCTGGTCAAAGTGAAATGAATTATTATATAGATCCTACGATTTTAGAAATATTTGAACCTTTCTTAGAATTCAAATACGATTCTAACTATAAAAAAGTTCAACTTTCTTTGAACAAGAAAGATTATAGTAAAGCTTTAGAGATTATTGATTCTATTATTAATTTGGGTAAAAAGGATTTAAACATTATTATCCTTAAAGGAATTATTCTTTGTCATTTAAACCGAAATAAAGATTCGATTGAATTCTTAAAGAAAGAAACAGATTCATCTCTTATCACGGAGAAAAATCAAATTTATACTTCTTATTTTTTTGCACTAGCTTTTTCAAACATGACACTTGGAAATTTTGAAAATGCTTTAGAAATTGTAAATAAATCATTAGAAATATATCCTAATCATCCTATTTCACATATTCTAAAAGGATTAGTCCTTGGATATAATTCTATTTATAAATTTGATCCGAAGAAAGCAGAGATTGAAAATGGATTAATCGACATTGATAAAGCTATTACTTTAGAAACACATGATGATAATAAAGCAAGATATTATCAACTAAAAAGTCAAATTTTGCAGGAATTGGGTAATTATGAAGCTGCGGTTGAATCAATCAATAATGCTATAAATTTAAATCCTAGTGAGCTTGATTTCTATAATTCAAAAAATAGAATTTTAATTTATTTTGACCAATACAATGAGGTAATCAATTTATTGGATAAAATGTTAGAAGAATTTCCTGAAGATGAAAAAAATATTAAAATTAAAAAAGCGTATGCTCTTAAGGGGAAACAAAAAATTAGAGCAGGATTGGAAATCATTAATGAATTAATTGAAAAATATCCAATGGATAATAATCTTCTTCTTAATAAAGCATACTGGTTGCAGCATTTAGATAGAAAAGAAGCTGCTTTAAATGTAATGCAGAGTTTGATTGAACAGAACCCAGAAAATGGACTTTATCATGATACATTTGGGGAGATTTTAATGAATTTTGAAGAATATGATAAGGCTATTAATGAGTTCCTTACAACAATAGAGATTGGTAGTAATAACTGGTATATTTATCAGACATATATTAAATTGGGTATTTGTTATAAAGAACTTAAGGATTTCAATTCAGCATCTGAAAATCTCAATAAAGGAAAAGAATTGACAAACAAATTTTTAATCGATATTGATACAAAAAGAAAATGGCTCACAATCGCAGAATTATTCCTAGCTGAAATTGAACATCTAGAAAATAAGTTTTAAAAATATTTAAAAAAAAAGATTAGCTAATTTCTACGAATTTTTCCAATTCTTCTATTTTATCAGAAATGTATTTGATAACTTTTTGCCAGAAGGTAGGATCATTTAATATTTCTCTCTTCCTTGAACTATTTTTGAATTTTGTCCCAATTTCATTTGAAATTATGATGGAAAGGTAAATCCACAGTCATGAAAATTTGGGGAAAAAGCTTTAAAATTCAATTATATAATATCACTTATCTCAAATCCCGTAGTAAATAAATTGAGAACTATAATATGAGATTTAGCACTCTATCAATGAAAGGTACTACACACATAAGGTGTAAAGTTGGTGTACTAGCTGCATTCCTTGCTCATCCAAAATATCAGTCAAATGAAGAACTTATCCGTGAAGCAAAAAATTATATTTTAGGTAATTATGCAAAATGGGCTTATGCATTCCATTTACCTAAAGAGGAAGCATTTGAAGTTCTATCAAAATGCCTTCCAGAGATTACTAGAAGACAACAATCAAGTGGTATGTGGAAACGGAAAAATGCAGATATATATACTTATGGGATTTTAAGAGCATTAAAACATGCTGGGCTTCTTGAACAAGATATTTTCCGGTATGATTTATACCAAAGTTTTCGAAAGAAAAATGATCTTATCAGCATCCTTATAAGGAAAAATATTATAAATGAAACCAATATTAACGTGGAATATGTTGTAGCTGAAATTTTCTCTACTCAAACAGAGAATGGTTCTTGGTATAATAGTCTCTCTGCTACCTGTTTTCAACTACAAATATTAAGCGAATTAGGCATTAATACTAAACATGAATCAGTTTCCTCAGCTATTAAATGGCTTTTTGAACAGTTTCATGAAAAATTTGAAGGAAAAGCGAGGACTTGGAGATTTGATTTTGAGAATATTTTTCTACCTGATAATTATGCTGCGGAACAAAAGGGTTTTCAACAAGTTGCTCCAGAACATGGTAAAATGGGGTGTTTCAGTTCTTTACTATCTGGTACGGGTAGTTTTATTATAGGGAATCCTGCAATAACCACCGCTATAGCACTCTATACATTGACTAAGTTAGGATACAGAAATGATAAAAGAATATTAGATTCATATGAAAACTTATATAATATTCGAGGTTTTGCAGAAAGGAATGGAAAAATTAATGAATTTAGTTGGTGTAATGGTGTATACAAACCAAATTCGGTACGTTATGATCTAAATAGAACAGGCATTAGTTTCGATGATTATCTACAAATTGTGAAGGAAAGAAAAACTAAAAAATGAAAAAATCTTTGAACTTGGGTTGGAAATGTAAATTCAGCGTCTTATTTCAATGAAAATTCCATTGAAAAAACGAATTAATAATTTCTAAATTGAGCCTATAATACAAAAGGCTTAAAAGGAAAAGGTACTTCCATATTTTTAAATTCAATGAAAAAGAAAAGTCTCCCTAATGATTGTACTACCTTCCGAGAAAATAATTAAAGCAAAAAGATTCATGGATAATGGAGAATTTGAAGAAGCTCTTGAATATTTGGATGATTTGGAACAAAAAGAAGCTTTAACACTTGATGAGAGACTAAATATTCAAGGGATTAAAAGTTATCTCTTTTATTGGCTTGGAAAATTCGAATATGCACTTAATACTGCGGAAACCCTTTACCAAACTAGTCAAGAATTTAATAAAGCTCTCTTTTCCTTTGATGCGCTTCATGTCAAAAGGCTGGTCTTTGTGACAAGGGGGAGATGGGATGAATTTTTTAAGAATGTTGAAGTAAGTAATAATCTTTTTAAATCAATTCCTCAGGAAGATTTATTAATTTATCCACAGCTAGAAGCGGATATGGATTTTAAATATGCCGTGAGAGACTTTGGTCTTGGTAAATATGACCAGAGTTTAGAATATGCTGAAAAATGTCTAGCATATTATGAAAAAAATGATCCCCTTTCACTCATGATTCCTCTCATATTGTATTTTAAGGGTTGGAACTATCTCTTTAAAGGAGAAATAAATCTCGCACTAGCATGTGGTGAAAGAGCGAAGTCAAAATATCGCGATCCTCTTTTTATGAAAGCAGAGGTTAACCTTCTTATGGGAGGATTATATTACCATAAAGGAGATTTGGACCTTGCGTTAGAACATCTGATAAGTAGTCTGGAAATTTTTAAAAAATTTGAAGTAGGATATTGGATAGGTACTATGTACTATTATATCATACGCAATTTTCTTCTCAAAAAAGAAAATGGTGAAGTGCAACGCTATTTACACGAATTTACACTTCTTAAAGAAAAACAT
>JBHLKB010000044.1:0-11525 GCA_048887205.1 Candidatus Hodarchaeota archaeon | reverse complement strand
AATGAGAGTAGCATGTATTCAACCCCAAATTTTACAAGGGAGAGCCAAGTGTTATCTCGAAATTGAGCAAATCCTAAAAAATTTATTGAATAAGCATAATAATTGTGAAATTATATGCTTACCGGAAAGGTGGGTTCCTTTTTATAATGATTCATCCCAAAATTTTCAAGAAGAAAGAGGAAATGATTACTCCTTTATTAAAAACTTAGCAAAAGAATACAATATAAAATTTCTATCTGGAGCAATTTGGGAGAAGAGAATTAATTCAAAAAAACCTGCCATAACATGCTATTTTTTTGATGATTATGGCGAAGAAATAGGCTATCAAGATAAAATTCACCTATACGCATACGAACAAGAAAATTTTGAACCAGGTAAGGAAATAAAGTTATTTAAATTTGATAACTCATATTATTTTACGATTCTTATTTGTTTTGATATGGCTTTTTTTGAAACTCCTCGATTAGCAGTTGAAAATGGAGCGGATATCTTATTTTCACCTACTCAAATAAGGGAAGATGGAATGGAAAATTGGAATGTTTATTTAAAAGTAAGAGCTCTTGAAAATCGAGTTCCTATTGTGGCCTGTAATACTTTTGGTAGTTATTTGAAAAGAAAATTTATGGGTAATAGCAAAATAATTTCTTTTTATGAAGGAAATGTATCTCCCTCAAAATTAAAAATTGTGGAATGTCCAGAAGGTTTAAGTGGATTCATTTTTGATGATATAGATTTGAGCTTTCCAAGAAAATTAAGAAAAATTCGATTTAAAGAGAAAATTGATATGGATAAAATTAAAGTGAAGATAATCCATAAATAATTTAAAAACAACCTTAGAAATCGAGATGAGTGTTTTAAAAGAACTGAAGAAGATACTTTTCTGTGGTTTAGAAAATGGTGGGAAGACATCAATCCTATTATTATTGGATAAAAAATTTAGTTTATTACCAACAGTTAAACCCACTATAAAAGCAAAAAGAACACTTCATACAAACTCATTATTAGGAATTTCTATAGTCCGTTGGGATTTAGGTGGCCAAAAAAGTTATAGAAAAATATATTTAGGTGATAAAAGTAAATATTTCACTGAAATGCAATCGATTTTCTATGTTATAGATATTCAAGCCCCCGAAAAATTTGAAGAAGCATTAATTTTTCTTAAGGATATTATAACTATCACCTCAGAATCGCATCCCGATAATTTTCAGCTCTTAATCTTACTCCATAAATACGATCCTGATCTTAAAAATGATAAAAACATTATTAATCACTTAAATTACTTAAAAAGTAAAATTTCTTATATCATTAAAGATATCAAATTTTTAATTTTTAAAACTTCAATATACGATGAACCAAGTTTATTGAAAGCATTCTCTAAAGGTGTTTTTTATGCAACTCACAAATCTAAAATGTTTCAAACCTTATTGAAAGATTACATGGCCAAAACTTACAACAGTTCTGCGCTTCTATTAGATCAGAATGGGTTTATAGTTGCTAGTAGAAGCACAAACGAGGCTTATCAAGAAATATGTGAAGCTATTGCTCCAAGATTAGCTCAAGCATTAGAAAAACTAGAAGATTGGGAGATAAACACAATCGATATCGTAACAAATGTAGATTTTCCAGAGAAACAATCAGAATTTCCAAAAGAAGGAATTATTTTCTTAAGAAAATTAGACATTGAAGATACAAGACTTTATTTGGTTGCGCTTTGTTTAAATAAGAAAGTAAAAATTAAATCTTATGAATATTTACCAATACTAGCCGAAAATTTAAAAAATTTATTGGAAAGCTTTGATTAAATCTTAACAATAATTTGATTTTCTTTTTCAATCTCATTTTTTTCAATTGAAAGCAATTTTCATCTTGAGATGTTAAAATATCCTCATAATTTTTAAAAGGTTTAATTTGTCAACAATTTCTCATTATTTCATGATTTAATTTTACTTTCAGCCACCTCTCTGGGTGTGGGGTTTAAATACTTTTGACTCAAATCAATTAAAATAAAGGCTAAAAAAATGATAATAAAATCCAATGTAAATAAAAATTTTATAGGACCAAAAGCTTTATTTGACCCAAATTATATTCCACCACAATTATTATATAGAGAAAAAGAAGAAAATTCCCTTTTTTCGGTTTTAAATGATTCTATTTCTGATGAGTTTTATCTTAACATACTATATCAAGGCATGACAGGTATTGGAAAAAAAGCAATTGTAAACAAAGTAATTAATGATCTTTTAAATTATAATAAAGATTACAACAAAATTGATAAAATTAATGTGGATTGTAAAGAAAAGAAGGTTGAAGAAATAATCTATTCATTATTAAATGATTTAATCAACATTTCTAATCTTAAATTTGATTTTCGTGCAATCCTAAATTCAGATATTACGCAATTATGGAATACAGTTAAATTTACTTGTGATAAAATTGATTCACATCTATTCTTTATCTTTAATAATATCGAATACTTAGATCCTGAAGTATTTAAGAAATTTCTACGCTTTAGTAAAGAAACAAAGATAACATTGATCTCGACAGTAAATAAAGTTTTAAGACCAGGAACAATGGATTTACTTTCTGAATTCGATTTCAAAAAAAAATTAAGTTTTTTCACATATTCTGAGCTCTATTCTATTCTTAAGCAAAGAGTTTTATTAAGTTTTCCACATGAAATTGATACTGACTTGATTAAATATATAACAGATTTAATTTGTGAGCAATATGTACCTGTTCCTGGGAAAGGTGTCGAGATTCTTCGAGAAATATATCCAATATTAAAAATTAATAAAGAATTTTATAATTACGATTTATTAGAGATTTGTCATAATGAATTTGACACAATTCAAATTTGTGATGAATTTAACATAATAAATTATCTATCTGAAGAAGAAATATTAACTGTTATATTCTTGGATAATCTATCGAACTATTTTATACGGAGAAAGAATTATTACATCTCTTTCAATGAATTACAAGAATTGTACGAAATTTCTTGTGAGATTTTGGAATATGAAAAGAATTTTAATGAATTTAGTAAATTGACCGAAAAACTATTAAATATTGGAATATTAAGACCCTCAAAAAGAACATCACGTAAAAGTAATGCTTATAAGAGTTATACCAATATAGATTATGATTTATTTTTTATATTAATAAATCCTAAACAAATAAAAGTTATAATTGATACTATTTTTAACCAATGATATAAACTTTTATTATTTAATTTGAATAATTTCTAGTTTCAACAATAAATTTCCCTTACAAACGATTTCGAAAATCGGAAAATGTATAACAGATTTTTTTAATACGTTATAATATATATTTATAGGTGTAATCACACTATTTTTTTATTAATAAAGAGTAGAAACGGAGGAAAATTTTGACTCATATTAAAAAAATTTCAATGAGTGGCTTTAAATCATTTGGTGATCGGACGGTAACTATTAGATTGTCAAGTGGTTTTACGTGTATTGTGGGTCCGAATGGTGCAGGTAAATCTAATATAATAGATGCTCTATGCTTTGCGTTAGGCAGGCTAAGTAAAAAAACTATGAGAGCAAAAAGCCTTGAGGATCTCATCTTTGCGGGTTCACGAGGAAAAAATCCCTCTCAAAGAGCTTCAGTCACTCTATATTTTGATAACTCTGAAAATGTCTTTCCAGGAGGTACTAGTGATTTTGAAATTACCCGATCAATCAAAAGAGGTGGGGGAGGTGGCTATAAAATGAATGGGAAAAAAGCTACCCGCCAACAAATTCTTAATGCATTAGCAGCTGCGAATGTCGATCCTGATGGTAGCAATCAATTTGTCCTTCAGGGAAAGATTGTTGAATTAACTCATATGGGCCCTGATGATCGTAGAGTATTTATTGAAGAGTTAATTGGCCTTCAGAAATACGACGAAATGAAGGATGCTACTTTAAAAGAGTTAGAAAAAGCAGAAAGAGATTTAGGACAATTTGAAGCGATCTTCAAAGAAGTATCTGCTCAATTAAAAAAAGTTGAAAAAGAGAAAAATGATGCATTAGCTTGGAAAGAATTAGATGAACAAATAAAATTTTTAAATTCACAATTAATTGCCTTAAAAATTTCAAAATTAAGAGAAGAAGAAGATGAGTTGGAAAGAAAAATCGAGAATTCCTTAAAAATTGTTGAAGAATTGCAGGAAAAAATAAACCGACAAGAAGATGTCCTAAAACAAGAGTCCCTCGTTATGGATAATATTCAGACAGCTATTACTGAGAAAGAAAAGGAAAGAGAAGAAATAACTGAAAACATAACCCAGATAAAAACACAAATATCTTCAAGTCAAACTACCTTAAATTTAGCAAAAAAATCAATCGAAAAACTCACAGGAGAAATTGAATCTTTAGAAAGCAAACAAATGAAACTTGAGGAGGGACAAACTTTTGATACATTAATAGATGGTGTGATAAATGAAATTTCGGAAAATGAGACTTATATAGAAGAAGCTAAAAAAGAAATTGAAAAAAGACAACAAAACCAAGCAGAATTAGACATTGATATAAAGAATGCTGATGATGAAAAATCCATTTTTAAAGCAGAAATTTCGAAGATACAGCAAAAAGTATCATCTAATAACGCTCAAATTAAAGTACTTAGAGGAAATATAAAGAAAAATGAAGAAAAGAAGGAAAAATTAGAAAATGAGCTCCAAAAATTAAAAGGAGAGGAAGAAAGTATCGATGAAGCCATAAAAGCAACTAGAAAGACAGAATCGGAAATTAGAAATCGAATAAATAATTTGAATGATAAAATATCTAAAGAAAATCAAAATCAAAAAGATTTAGAAGATAAGATTAACAAAATTCAAGTAGAAAAAAACCAGTTAAATTCTAAATTAGCAAATATGCAGGCTACTTTATCATCTTTAAGTACAGAAATTAAAATGAATCAAGATAGTATACTAAAATTAAATGAGAAGAAAACTTCTATAGAGAAAAAGATTACGGATTTAAGTAAAGGTAAAGATGCTGAAAAAGCCGTAAAAGAGTTATTAAGCTTAAATGAAAACATTACCAAAGATTTAACTGAACTGAAAGCAAAATTAAAGCAAGAAAATTCAGTATATAGGAAGAATGAGCAAGATTTAGAATTATTGAATATGAAAAAATATTCTTTTGAATCTGAAATCAATGATAATAATGCAAAAATTGATAATATTAATACTGAATTAAAAATACTCACAAAAGAATTAACAAAATTGGATCGAGAGAAGAATAATTTGGAATTACAGGTTGACACTTTAAATAAAAATCTTATAAATAGCACAAGTACTTCAGAAAAATTAATAATCAAAAAAGATAATGTTCAACGACGTCTAGAAGAACTTTCACAAGAAAGAGAAAAATTTACTAAAAAAATAGAGGCTTCTGAAGACGAATATGAGAAAAATACGAAAGATATAACAGGAATTCTCCAAATTTTGAATATGCTAACCCAGAATATTAACATCTCAGTTGAATCTATTAAAAGTAATATACAACAATCAAACGCAGAAGCAATTGAAACTTCTGCCGAAGATTTCAAAAAGTTTATATTAGATATTATTGATATTATGAAAACAGTCGAGGGCATTGGAGTCGATGAGGAAAAACATGCTGAAATGACGGAAATGATTAACTCTATTATGCAAACTTTAAAAATGTTTACAGATAACGCTGATGATACAATTAATCAATTAATCGATAAAGTAAAAGAATCCGCTGATGTCGAAGTACAGACTTCAACAGCAACATTTGATAGTTTTGTACAAGACCTAATGGAGATTCTTGAAAATGTATATCTCTCTTTAAGAAAATTAACTATGTCTAAAAGTCAAGAATTATACAAACAATTGGAAGAGATTTCAGAAAGTATCAAATCTCAGGAAGATGATTTTAACAAAATTGAGAAACAATTAACTGAAAATAATATTCAAGAAAAACATTATTCTGAAAATCTTTCCGCTTATAATAAAAGGCTTGGAGAAATTAATAAACGAAATACTGAGTTAAATGAAAGAATTCAAAAAGGACAAGAGGAAATTAGTGAAAGAGAGGAAATCAATGATAACAGACAATTGGAAACTGATAATTTAGATAATGAGATAAATAAATTAAAAGAATTAAAGGATACTTATTGGAAGAATATTTCCATAATAAATGAAGAAATTGATAGTAAACAAAAAGAATCAGATAATCTCAGAGAAAAACTACAAGAATTACATGGGATTCAAAATTTATTTGATAATATTACAGAAGTAGATGAAAATGTAGAAAAGTTGAATAATATTATTGGAGAAAAGAAAAGTTTAATCATAAATGCAGAAGAAAACATTAAAAATATTCAAACTGAACAAGATTCATTACAAAAAAGTATTGATGAGCTTAGTCAACAAAAAGAGAAATTTTGGGGAATTACAGGAAACTTGCGAAAACAAATAGATGATGAAAATAAAAGACTCGAAGATACAATGGATCGCCTAAGGGCACTTGAAAATGTAATGAGGATTATCAACTCCATCGAAGATATTAAAAAAGAGAATTCTGATGCAAATAGTAAAATTAAAACTTGTTCAGATGATATAGAAGGTCTAAGTTCTCAAATCGAAGAAATCCAAAAAAGTGTGGATCAAAAACAGCAAGTAATAGATTCTTTGAGAATTAAGAAAAAAGAAGAGTTGGAATCACAAAAAGCCGCTCAAAAAAAATTAAACAAATTAAATAAAGATTTACAGAAATCTCAAGGCAAGTTAAATGAGCTTAATAAAAACAAAGAAAGAGAACAAAAAATTATAGGTTTATCTCAGGATATAAAAGATACTGAAAAGCAGATAGAGTCAATAACAATAGAATTAAGTAATTTTAAGGAAGATTTAAATAAGGAAAATGCGAAGAAAAGCGAAAAACAACAAGAGCTTGACAATATGGCCCAACAAAAAGATGAATCATGGAAAAAACAAAAACAATATCAGAAAATTCTAACAGACTTAAAATCAGATATTTCTATGGAGAATTCTAAAATAAATAATTATGAATCAAAAAAGATAATGTGTGCAGATCAAATTGAAACTTTATTCCAACGTTCTAAAGAATACGGTTCATTACCCTCTATAACAGCAGAGCTTTCAGAAGCAGAATTACAATCAGATATCTTAGAATCAACTAATAAGAAAAAAACTCTTGAACCTGTGAATCTAAAAGCGATTGAACAATATGACACAGTAAAAGAAAGATTTGATGAAATAGATATGAGACGGCAAACAATTCAACGTGAAAGAAAATCAATTCTAGATGCAATTGATAAAATTGAATTAGAAAAAACACGAACTTTTATGAAGGCTTATCACGAAATTAACCGAGAATTCTCACGTATATTTCAGAAATTATCCCCCGGAGGTTCTGCTAAAATGATTTTGGATAGGCCAGATAAGCCATTTGAAGGAGGTATAAGTATTGAAGCAAGACCAAGAGGTAAAAAGATTAGCTCATTGGAAATTCTAAGTGGAGGAGAAAAAACATTAGTAGCGCTGTCTTTTATTTTTGCAGTTCAAGAATTTTATCCTGCTCCATTTTATGTAATGGATGAAATTGATGCTGCTTTAGATGGTCCAAATGTCCATCGAGTTTCGATGGTTATCAAGGAATTTGCTTCACAAGCTCAATTTATGGTCATCAGTCATCGCGAGGAAAACATAGTTAACGCAGACAGAATTTATGGGGTATCAATGCAACAAAGTGGAATAACAGATATCTTTAGCGTTGATTTAGAAGAAGAAGCTAAAAGGTTACTTGAACTTGAAGATATCGAACCTACCATCACAGAGAATTAGCGATATATAATATTTAAATTGGTGAGCAAGAATTATGGAAGGTGAAAAAAAATCTTCTAAAAAATATAATTTCAATCAATGGACTGTTAAAGAATTAAAGGAATTTGCCCTGAAAAATAATATAAAAATTCCTACAAAATCTAGGAAAAAAGATATTGTGGAGTTACTCCAAACTGTAGTATCCCATCCTGATTTTATCGATCGATCTGAAGAACCAGAAGAATTAGAAGAGGAATTAATTGCTGGATTTGAGGATGATGAAGATCTTGCTTTATTGAGAAAAGAAAAAATTGAATTAAAATTTTGGCAAAAACCACCCTTTTCAAGTCTATTAGATACCGAATTAGCAAAAGAATCAGAAATCGCCTTTTATGATTTAGCAAAATTAGTTGATGAATTTTTTGATAAGATGCTCCATGAGGAATTAATTAATTATAAAATTTCTGGAATTGCGCTTAAAACTTCAGCAAATTTACATCATTACAAAATTTCCAGTATAATAAGAGAAGAAGAACAAATTCAGAAAAGAGAAGAATTGGAAAGATTCAGACAAAGGCATTCTAGGACCATTCCAAAAGCATTACCTCAACCTATTCAACCTAAAATGCAAATAGCCACAAAAGATGAATTGTTTGATGCTATGAGATCTGCAATCATAGAAGTTATGCAGAATAAAGAGAAGCTTAGAAGAAGACGGATGAGAAAAGAAGAACTTAAACAACAAAGGATCCAAATGAAATCGAAAGCACAACTCCCCAAAGAACTCCTAAAACATATTAGTGGAAAGGATCAAACAATTGAAGAATTGCATGATTCATGGTATAATCGAATAAAAGCGACAATTAATTTAAGTAATGAAGAAACAACTTTTTATGATTTAACAAATATCATTAAAGATGAAGAAAAAAGTAGTATAGGGAGGAAATTTTCATTTGTGCGTGTGTTTTTAGCTTTAATGTTCCTATCTACAGGAAATAAATTAAATCTCTCTCAAGATGAAGATTTTCAAGATATTTCAATAAATATTAGATAAAGATTAATTAGATCAAATTTTGAAAACAATATGAAAAATTTAGATGATGAATTAAGAGAAAATTCGGAAGAAGAACCTGAAGAGGATATTGAAAAACTTTCTGAAGATATCCCTAATGAAGAAGGGGAATCAGAAGAGATAGAAGAAAATAATCAAGAAATAGAAAAAGGATCTTTTAATGAAGTTAGTGAGGTGCTACTTGAAGCTGATAATAAAGAGGCAACTATAGAAAAAGAGGATAAAAATGTTGAAGGCGAATTTATTGAGCCCGAAATAGTAGAAGAAGTGTCATCAGAAGAACAGTTAAGAGATTTTCGTAGAAACTTAATTGAGGCTTCATTATATGCTGCTGGCAGACCTTTAACAATCGAAGAACTCGCTAACAAGCTAGAATTCCCCAAAAAAGAGGTAGAAGAATTACTCCATGATGTTGCATTTGATTATTTGGAACGGTCAACAGCATTAATTATTGCACAAATAGGAGATAGATACCAAATGCAGATTAGACCAGAATATACAGAAAAAGTATCTAAATTCGCTAAGGGAGGAGCAATAGCAGAAAGATATCTAAGAACTTTGACGGTTATCGCATTAAAACAACCAATATTAAAGTCATTGGTTATTAAGATAAGGGGTACCAGTGCATATGAACATGTGAAGTACCTAATAGATAACGGATTTATTGATGCTGTAAAAAAAGGAAGAACTCATGAATTAACGACAACCGATAAATATGCTGATATGTTTGGATTACCAAAAGATAAAAATGAGTTGAAACTTGCTATGGTTACTCAATTAGGACTTGAAGAGGGGGGAATAGCTGAACCCACAGATGAGAGCTTACATACAGAAGAGAGTTTACCTGTAGATGAACATGAACCAATAGATGAAAGTAAACCTTTAGGTGAAAATGAAGAAGCAGAAGAATAAAGAACAGTCCAAAAATTTCTATCACTTAAAAAAATAAACTGTGATATTCAAATCTTCAAAATTTTCCTTTAAATCTGGTTTTTCTTTAATAGAATCTTCTAATGATTTATCAATTACCTCTAAATTATCTATTCTAATTGTATTTTTAATATCGATTTTTAACTTCTCAATCTTGTTTAATTTCTTTGTGTCTGATACCAAAATGGCTTTCTTTATACCTTGATTTAATGGTATTTGAAGTTTTGATTTTAACATCCTCAGCAATTTAATGATTTCAATGCCAAATTTCCCTTGTTCTGCTAAATCTTCAGATATATTGTCATACGGAATTGGCCAATTTTCTAAATGTATTGATTCTAAATTATTAAATTGTTTAAAGACAATTGAATATATTTCTTCAGAAATAAAAGGCATTAACACACAAGATATCGTCAACAATTTGTAAAAAAGGTTCAAAGCATTTCTTAAGGAATTTTCTCTTAATCTTTGGTCTTCTGCATAGAATTTATGCTTTATAGCTTCAATATAATTGTCGCAGATTTCACTCCAAAAGAAAATGCGTAAAATCATCGTTGCCCCATGCCAATTATATCCATCAAAATAATTAGAAATTATCTCTAAGTTTTTATTAAATTCTGAAAAGAAGAAGCAATCAAACGCCGATAAATCCTTAGGATTAAAATTAATATTGTCTAACTTTATCTTATTTAAACTTAAATATAAAAATCTATACGCATTCCAAATCTTAGTCAAAAATCTCGAAGCACCAATTAATTGCTCATATTTCCTTCCATATTTTTTGTTAAATTTATCTTCTGGAATTTTTCCTCTTTCATTTAAAATAAATTCGTTTGATAATGGTTGTTTGTTTTGTAAATTTATCCAAGTAAATTCAAATGGATAATCATCTCCTAAAGAACCCATAGCTGTCCAATATCTTATTGCATCTGTTCCAAATTCAGGCATTACTTCCTCTGGTGCAATATAATTACCAAGACTCTTTGACATATGCCTTCCATCCGGACCAGCCACCATTCCATTAATCATTGCTTCATAAAAAGGAGATTTTCCAGTCAAAATCTTACATCGAAATAAGGTGTAAAACAACCAAGTACGTATAATTTCATAACCTTGTGAGCGATGAACTTTAGCGTCCATATATGTCATTCTAAAAAATTCATCATCTTCAGTCCATCTTGATATTTCTAAAGGAGTAATACTTGAATCAATCCAACAATCACATATATCTTTTTCACCAACAATATTTTTACTTTTACATTTTGGACATTCTTTTAATGGAGATGAAACCTTCGTAGGATCTAAGGGCAAATCTTCCCTATTTGGCGGTATTATTTCGTTACAATCCTTGCAATACCAAAATGGAATTGGAGTGCCCCAAAAACGCTGACGTGAAATCACCCAATTCCAATCCAAACCTTTTGCCCAATCTATTAATCTTTGTTTTTGTTTTTCAGGATACCATTTCATCATTTCTCCAGATTCAATAATTTCTTCTGTGAAGTCTTTTACATTTATAAACCACTGATAAACTGGTAAGTATTCTATTGGCTTTCTACAAGATGAGCGTTCGGAATGTATTATAAGATTATGTTCATAATCTTCAATTTTGGCAATTAAACCTAAATCATCAAGATCTTTAACTATTTGTTCTCGTGCTTCCATAATAGTTAAACCTTGGTATCTGGAATTTTCATTCATATG
>JBHLKB010000043.1:0-11568 GCA_048887205.1 Candidatus Hodarchaeota archaeon | reverse complement strand
AGAGATTCTTTTACGTTTTCTGGGATTTCGTTCGACATAATTTTTCCTATTCTAATCTTTCTAGTATTATTTGAAGATGTTATGTATTAATTATTATATTCAACAATACAATTAATATTATTTTTCTTAATAAGAAACTATGTTTAAATCATCGTAATTTTTCTTGAGAATTACTAATCATTATTACTTGATTAAAATATATGTTTCTTTTTACGATAATAAAGCCTTACTAAATACTACTGGTTGTTTCATTTTGAAGGGTTATTATATGAATATAATACAGCTCTTTTATTTCTGCTCCCATGAAATTCTTAATATTTCTTATTTTTTACGAAATTACATTTAGATTATAATTATTAATAGAGTAATAAACATTTTCACACAAAAGTTTTTTCAAATAAGAAAAAAATTTGCGAACTTGAGAATGCTATTAAAGTTTTTATGTATATCATTCATCACATTTAATAATAAAGTTAAATTATTTGTATAAAAAGAATATAAAAAATTCGTGGTTTCGATATTATGGATATTGTGGATCTGAAAATTCTAGAATTATTAAAAGAAAATAGTAGAATGTCTTTTAATGAAATTTCTCAACAAGTAGGTAAAACTGAAGCAACTATAAGAAGGCGTGTAAAAAAGTTAATAGAAGATAATGTAATTAAAAGGTTTACAATTGACTATGTTATTGATAATAAACCGCGTACTAGAGCTACTGTAAAAGTTGAACCTGATTTCAAAGAAATTAAAAGAATTATAAAAGAGTTATTAGTAATAGAAGAAATAACTAATATTTGGAGACTCTCAGGAGATTGCGGTTTATTTATGAAAGTTGAAATTCCCTCTATTGAACAATTCAATCCACTTATTGAAGAAAAGATCTCTCAAATTAAGGGAGTTAAAATAGTAGAGACATGTTTTATAACTGATGTAATTAAATAATATTCCTTAAATATTAAGAGAATAGTAAAAAAGAGTTAGTTTTTAGGTTATTTTTTGAGAAGTTTATCAATAATATCAATCCTTTTTTTAGTCTTCTTTAGATCACTCTGGAGTTTTTTTGAACGTTTTACATATTCATCATCATTCAATTTTCCTGATGTGTGTTTCTTATCAATAAATTCTAGTAAATCTTGAACAGATGTGAGTTTTGTTTCAAGTCCTATCTTTTCATTTTTTAATTCTTTTTTTGTTTTAGCTTTCGTTTTAAGTTTTGGGGCTGGTTTTAAAGATTCTTCTGAAACACTTTCATCTTTTTTCAAAGTTTCGGGTTTTGGTGGCAAGGCCGTTAAAGTGGGTTCTTCTTGAACAAAAATATCTTCAAATTTTTGTTCACTAATTTCTTCAATAACTTGAGGTACTTCATTACCTTCTTTCTCATTTGGTTTAATAGGTTGAGAATAATCTGGAGTTTGAACCGATTTTGAATTTTCTAGCTCATAAACTTCATCCTCTGAATCAATTGCTTTTTCGACTAACCTATCAATTGTAGATTTTATTATATTAATTTGATTTTGAAAGATCTTTAATAACTCAACCAACTCACTTCTTTTAGAAATCTTCATTGAAAAATCAATGTCTACTGATCTTTTTTCAGTTTGAATAGGAGATGTAGAAATGATACGTTCCTCTGATGTTTTGGGTGGTCTTGTAGATGTTTTATCTGCAGGCGTAGGGAGATCTAGATTAACCCTTAATTCCATACGATAATCAGAGATTAACCATTTAAATATATTTAAAGCCAGTTGTGGATGATCTTCACATTGGAAACCTCCTCCAATTTTATCTCTAAACATTTCATAGCTTCCAATGCAACAGACTCTTCCATTTTCTATTTCTGAAACACAGATAAGAGGGCAAGAAAATGGTTCTGATGTTTCATTTGAATCTGCTATAGAAAATGCACCACTACCAATAATCGAAAGAGAACATCCTGATCTATAACATAAGGAACTTATTCCAGTAGTGATTGGGTGAGGTATATTAAAAGCAGTAATTAATGGAATATTCTCCAATCCCAAGTTGGTTGTTTCATCTAAAACTTGATCATTTTCAAAAATAATTCCAAATTGTTCTGATATTTCAGATAAATTACTTCCGCGTCCTTTATCTCCACCTGCATGAGATAATAATAATACTCCACCGCCTGAATTTTTAACCCAATTTACAATTGCATTAATTTCAAGTGAAGATACTCTAGCAAAATCCGGACACACAAAAACGAGGATATCATAGGGCATTAATGATTCCTCTGTTATTGGCACTTCTAAAAAATTATAACAGGTAAAATCATTTGAATTTAAATAATTTCGGAGTTCGGTAAGATTTTCATCAATCATACCTCTTGGTTTATGAGAAATATCAAACGCGATATGATATGGCATTATAGATCATTAAAAATATGTTTTTTTACTTCTTCAATTTCTTGTTATTATTATGTAGTATTTTAATATTTCTATAATTAATATTTAATTATATTATATGACTCTCACTTTTTAATTATTGAACTAAAATCATTTAATAAACACTTTTATCTCCAATGATCAAATTGTCTTTACTTATATTCTCTACTTTTACATTATTCCCAATAATTGAGCTATGGGTAATTATATTATTGAGATAAGCTTTTTTTTCAATAACACAGTTTTCTAAAATCGAGTTCTCAATATGTGAATCATCTCCTATGGAGACATAAGGACCAATCACTGAGTTTACTATTCTTGTATTTCTTCCTATATAAACAGGATTTTTTATATGAGACCTCTCAGTTGTTATATTGTAATTCTGAAAATCTTCAAACCTGATAGAATTTTGCTGTAAAAGATGTTTATTTCCATTTAAGAGCTCAGAAGGGCGCCCAAAATCCATTATTCCTTTCTTTAGCTCAACGGCTGCGATTTTATACCCTTGATCCACCAGATCCTGTAAACTTTCAGTCAAATAAACTTCTTTAGTATTTTTTGTTCTCCTATCCAGATATATTTTAAGATTCTTAAAAAGTGTACAGGTTGCGGTATTAGAAAATGAATATATCCCTGCAATAGCTAAATCTGAAACAAATCCTTTCGGTTTTTCCACCAATTTTTTAATAATATTATTTTCATCTATGATTACAACACCATAAGAACTTGCATCCTCCTTGGACACTTTCATTACGGTTATTATTCCATCTACATCGGATTCCCAATATTTATACATCAAGTAAGAATATTCATCAAACGGAATCATATCGCCTAAAAAAATAAGAGATCCTTCTCTTTTATCTTCCTCTAAATTTTTAGGTTTTGAATCTTTAAATCTACTATGCGCTAAATATACAGCTTCTCCTAAACCCCAATAATACGGTATCCCTTCATTATATGCTCTTGGGACTTGTTCGATAAAGGTTAATTTAAACTTATCGCTATAATGCGTATTTATATATTCTATTATTTGCCTTTTTTTATAACCTACAATTAAAATTAGTTCTGTATCTGAATCAAATGTATTACTGATTTTAATAAGAATATGATCCAAAACAGTTTTACCTGCTACCGTTAAGAATGCTTTAGGCGTACTAAATGTAAAGGGTCGCAATCTCGATCCAATACCGGCAATTGGACCAATTATTTTCATAATTCTGAAAAAATTTGAATTGATATTAATTTAATATTATAGAATACTATTAATAAAATCTAGACTTGTCTGAATCAAAAATTCGCTGTAAATACCCAAATATTAAGTCAAGTCCATTTTCTTCTTTAATCGTACAAGGAACTAACTCTGCAGTTGACCCCATTTGCATAAATACCTCAGATAAATCCATTGACAATTCTCTAATCAAACCACTTTCCCTCTCACTGGTAGATTCTTCTAAAGCTTTAAAGTCTTGACTCCAATTTACAATCATTTCAATTTGATCCTCATCTATTAAATCTACTTTAGATAAAACATTAATCTGAGGGATCTTTCTAAAACGAAATTGTACAGAGGCCGCAAGAAGTAACGTGGAGATAAAACCATTAGGTCTCAATACAAAATTTGAATCAAAAAGGAAACTTACAGCTCTTTGAATTGATCCAAATCCTAATGCACTAGCGATGAGTGGTCCAGTTTCACGGAAAGCAAATAATTCCAATTGTCCGGCAGTATCTACTAAAACCCAATCTGCATTCAACTCATCAATTTCTTCTTTTAAATCATCTAAAAAATTTACCATCAAATCTGAAGCTAGTATCATTGCACCATTTGGCCCCAAACCATATTCCTCCATCACTTCTTCGAGAACAATAAAATCGCGAATATCTATATCAGGGGCATATGTTAAGATCTTCACACCTGGATCCAGATTTAAAGTGATAGCGGTTATTTCGGGATCTCGATTTATGATATAGTCTTTTAACTCACCAGTTAAAGAAGATTTCCCGCTGCCTGCTGTACCAATGAAATAATTTAAAAAAATTTTTTTAACCTCTGAATTAACAAGCCTTAATAATAATTTAATACTGGAAAAAAATAAAAGATTTATTAGTTATTTTTTTTGTTATTGTAAATACAATAATATACTTCACTTTTGTAAGAAATAAATTTCAAAAGGTTTATTTTGGCTTTTTTAGATTTACTAATGAAATTTGCTCCTTCTGTTTCTTTTCCAAACGTTTTATTTGATTATTTATTGCTTTTTGTTCTTTTTCCTTTAATTCTTCATCTGAGAGCGTTATTGATTCAAGATCTTCTTCGCTCATTGGCTTTAAAATATCTTTTATATTAAATCCATTATTTTTTTCAAAACTAGTTCGAAAAAGAGATTTCATTTCTTTAATTACTAAAATTTTTGCTGAGGGAGCTCCATTTTGAATTAGACTAGGATTAGAAGGGAGCGTTTTTATTCTTTCAATACCAGTTTCTTGACTCCTTTTAACGACAGGAAGGGAGGGAAGATATTGTGTATTGTTAAAACTCATACTTTTTAGTATAACTGCTAAGTTTTTTAATTGCTCTTCAATGTTTTTTAAGGTTTTGTTACTTTCACCTACCATTGAAATAAGTGAAATATCTTCAGAAACATTCTCAACTCTTTTTTTTTCATATATTACAGTTCTCTTCTGTTCACTCTTATTGAAGTCTGTTTTAATCTCTTCATATACTTTTTCTTTTGTAAATGTACTTCTTAGATTTCTCAAGTCTTCAAATTCGAATCCAACATAACAATCCTCATTGAATTCAATTTCAGATATTTTAAAGGTTTCTCTGAATGAATACTCAATTCGTCGACCTGAATATAAGAAAATATATAAGCGTAAAATTTTAATTTGCAGATCTTCAAGGTTATTAATTAAATCCAAGTCAATAGTGAAAGCAAGCGTGTCATTTGAATGAAAAATTTTTTTAATAGAAATGAGATAAGGAGGATCTTTATAGAAAGCTTCTTGTTTTGAAATTTCAAATTGTAAATTTAAACTTCTTATTTTATCTGGGATATAAATCTGCTTTTCATTCTCATCTTTTTTAAATTCTAAAAATAATTTATTTTGATCGCCCCAAAAAATTTGGAACAATTCCATATTCAATTTGAACCTTTACGCTTTTTAATATATTCTTACAATTTGATATATCTACAACTTAAATTCAACCTTTAAATTAAAATGTGGCGACTTTACCAATTTAATAATTTCTTTCAATCACCCGACAAAAAAAGAGAGAGATAATAACTAATTTAATATTAATTAGTTTTTTTTAATTTTAATAAATAATAAATTGGTTTTCTCAAATTTCTACTAAAATATTCTATTTCCTCTCTTGAATGGTCTCCAATATAATCATTAACGTCCAAAACTAAAATCGCCTCTTGATCGTGTAATTTTTGTATAGCAATCTCTTGCAATTTATTCCATTCTTCGGAAGAAAAATCGTTCTTGTTCAAAAGACCATCAATAGAACAAATAGAGACTAATTTCTTATATTTTATTTGTAAAATAGATTCAATTTCTATAAAATAATCCTTAAATCTTATAGATCCTACTAAATAAATTCTATTTTCTTTTATTTGCGAAAAATCATATTCTTCGAATTTGTCCAAGAAATTCTTATTTAATCGTTCTTTTTTCATATTATAATTTTTTCTTAATAATTTTTTAATTTTTACATGAAATTAAACACAGTATACTTGGCAGAAAACTTGGAGTTTTTAAGGAAATTAGGTTCAAAATGTATTGATTTAATTTATATTGATCCTCCATTTTTTAGCGGTGTAGATTACAAAGAATTTTCTGATATTTGGAACTCAATCGAGGATTATTTAGAGTTTATGTATTTAAGAATAAAGGAAATGTATCGTGTTCTGAAAGATTCAGGAAGTTTTTATTGCCATTGTGATGCAAATGCTGTATTTGATTTAAAACCACAATGTGATAAAGTTTTTGGAAAAGAATTTTTTAGAAGGGAAATTATCTGGAATGTGGGGAGTGTCTCAGGTTTTAAGAGTCAAGTAAAAGGATGGGTGCGGCAACATGATACAATATTGTTCTATTCAAAATCAAATAATTATACCTTTAATAAACAATATATTCCATATAAAGAGGAATATGTAAAAAAAATGTTCAGATATAAAGATGGAGATGGTCGTCTTTACAGAAAAAGGCGAGGCGGAAAACAATACTTAGATGAAAAACCAGGAAATGCCTTAGGGGATGTATGGAATGATATTTATTCTTTCCAGACAACTACAAGATCTAAAGAATACTTAGGATATCCTACTCAAAAACCCGAAAAGTTATTAGAACGGATTATTTTAGCCTCCTCGAATAAAGGCGATCTTGTAGCTGACTTTTTTTGCGGTACTGGTACAACTCTAGCTGTGGCGCAAAAACTGAATAGAAGATGGATTGGCGTTGATAATAATCCAAAGGCTATAGAATTAGGTAAAAAGCGATTAAATATTAATTGAAATAAAATGAAAATTATAAGAGAAGTAGATATTACTCTCTTTCTATTGATATTTTTTCAATCCCGATCCACTCTTTTGCATCATCAAAATTAGCAACAAGTTTTCTTTTTGGAGAATCTGCTCTTTCTAATAAAATTTGAGCTTCTTTATTTAATACTGGATTATCTGCAACAATATAGGCGGATCTCACTAATCTATCATTATTTTTTTTAAGGAATTCTAAAACTATATCGAATGATTTAAGATTTAATAATATAAAATCTAATCCATCAACAATAACAGAGAACTCTTTTAATTCTTTTGTCATCTCATTAAATTCATTAATACATCTTTCTGCGACTGAAGGAGGAAAAGTACCTAATACCTTTAAATAAAAATGAGTTTCTCCTATTTTTTCAAATTTATACATTTCAATAATTAAAATTTTCTATTTCAATTTATTATTTAATAATTATTGTCATGTTAATTTTTAATATTTTACACTATCTATTTACAATAATAGGATCCAAATAAAAAATCCTAAGAACAAGAGATATCAAAATGATCGCAAAATTGGGCTTTCAATAAAATTTATGGAGATTAATTTAGAAAAAGTGGAGACTATTCTTAAATAATAAAACATCTCAAATTATTTGCAATACAAAATTTTGACATAAATTAAAAGATTTAATTTAACTAAGAATTTCTATTAACTGTATTTTAAGAAAAGCTTAACTTAGAAGTGGATTAAAATTTAATTTTTTAAAATTAGTAAACGCACGTTTTCCTTTCTTATTTTGTAGTTCAGATACGATTTCATTCAATACTTTAAAAAACTGGTATTTTTGAAGATTGGGATTAACTTTTATTTTAACGATATAGGTGGATTTATTAGTTTGGGGAATTTTTACTCGCATATAACCTCCAGGAGTGTATAATTTATCAGTTTTTATCTCTAATTCGGCATATATTCCAAATTGTTTTAAAATATTAAAGTATAATTTCCATTGCTCTTCATTACTCGGAAGTGTTATTGGTTTTCGATTCTCATATAGTGTAAAACTATCAATTCTTAGGTCTTTTTCACTAATTTTTCCATATAATCCGAAAATCCATATAAATCTCCATAGAAAATCCTTTCTTAGCAAATAATGTTCATAACCAGCAATAGTATCGATACCTTTAATACCTAAATTAGAATTCGCAATTTCAATAAATTTCTCGTATACGCTATTAAAATTTTTATTCTTAAACTCACCCTTTAATTTAATAATGTCAGTCTTTTTAGATATGGGCTTAGGATTTTTAATTTGATTGTCGAGCAATCCACTACGGATTTTCTTAAGATTAGTCATAGCATCAAACATTTTAATATAACGTTCATAAGTTTTGTCATCAATATCGCTTTTCATTTTTTCAGATATTTTTTCTCTTGTGAAATCATCTCTAGCCACGGTATTCGCGCATGGGAATCTTCCACAATAAGCACAATTATGAACTTCATTATAGTTTCCACATTTTCTCGTACGACAATTTCTCAAGAAGTTATAATGAGGGTGTTTTGGTAATTTTTCATTCGGTGTTAAACAACCTACACAACCTTCCCATTCATACTTAGTTGGTTTAAACCCAATATATTTCTTAATTTCTTTAGAATATTCTTCCCAATCTTCTTTACCGATTTTTTTACGCATGTAAATAGACCAAGGACATTCTAAACATAAGTTACCACATCGCGAGATTATCTGCTCCATAAATGTTTCACTGATATTATTTAATTCCATTTAATTTTTAAATATAGAGGTATCTAAGATTTCTCTAATTTTTAAAAAAAATTCCAGAATTAGCATTCATTATGATAAATATCAATACATAAAATGATGCTTATTTGATTTGCAGTTTTGATTTTATTTTAATATTAAGCTGGTATAATGAATGGAACGAACGTAAGGATAATCGTAATAGCAGTAATTAATTTAGATAAAAATCCAGCCTTGATTATTGGAGTCTCTATTACTTTAATTAGCAGTTGAAGATAATAGCTTTGAGCAGCATAATTTTCTGTCTTTTCGTGTTTAGATAAATGCTTCATTATATTATTTTTTAATTCTTCTTTTTTAGTTCCAGCTTCTCTAATATATACTACTATTGCCCAAATAATAAATACGAGAAAAAGAGCGGAGAAGCTAAAATATATCCAAATAAAAATGCTTAATACACTTACAGCTTCAATAAAACCTAAAAATATGAAAGAAAGAAAGAAATAACCATAGAAGAATTGTCCCGCATAAAGAACATAGGGAGAAACATTAGCAGAATTATAAATTAAGAGGGGCTTTTCTGTATGGGTAGTCTGGAACATCTGCCATAATTCGACAATAAAACTAAAAAAAAAAGCAATAGTAAGAACCAGCATGAAAAAAAGAAGCAAGTCGATAAAAAAATTAGGGATTAATAAGATAAAGATAATAACTAGAGCTATATTTATAATTGGAATTGATACTTCAACAAGATCTATTATAGTTAATTTAGGAGGTGCTTCTCCTGGTGTTGGTATCCTCAAAGGACCGCCTTTTCTTTTTGGTTTACTCAAGGTCTCTTTACCTCATCCGTAAAATTTCAATTATCTTTTCTAATATAACATCTGTATATATAATAACAAGAATATTATGTCTAATTTGCCAATATTTTTAAATTTTATAAATAAGTTTCTTGATATTTCTTGTGTGATTTAATTTTCCATTGATACAGGACGATTAATCGCCAGACTAGTTTTATCGATTACCATACTCTCTGTGAAAACTGATCTCATTACTATATAGATAGTTTTTGATATATTGATAAAAAGAGCTCTATCTTCATTGAATGACTCATTTAATTTCTTGGTGTAATTTTCAACTTTATCAACTTTCTTCTTCACTATTTTCTCAAATTTAAATGGGAGAATACTTTTATAACATGACGCATGATTCTAAAAAAGAGTGAAATACTTCTTATAAGAATGTCATAATAATTGTTTCTAAACTTACAATCTATCAAGAATAATTGATTTTTGGAATGCAGAAACAATGAAGGAAGAAAAAAATGTGAAAGTGGACAAGGTTATTAAAAGAATTAAACGTATGGCTGGAAGAGCTACGCTTATGTACGGTGTAGCAGAGTGGGATAAATGTTTAGAAATAATTAAACAAGGGGAGGATTTAATTAGGAGTTTTCCTGGTAATTTACCAAAAGAATTGGAAGAACCCCATTGTTGGTTATTAATACAAAAAATGAATATTGCTGTTAATAGAGGTTATTTATCACATGGTTTCGAAATTACTAATGAACTCTTAACTGTTGCGGAAAAGTACGGTATTAAGAAGAATATTGTTATTGCGTTTAACAATTTAGGGACATATTATTGGAAGATTGGCGAATATGATAAATCTCTAGCTTATATCGATCGTGGTTTAATGTTAATTGATGAAGTTGGTGAGGTTAGGGATTGGGCTTCAATAGTAGCTCATATTAATATGATTTCTCTCGCTATGAATGTTGCAATTGATAAAGTTGATTTAGAATTAGCAAGAAAATATTTCAATAACATTAAAGATATCTTAGCATTAAAACCTGAGGATTCTGTACTAAATATCATTTATAAATTAAATGAAGCACGTTTTTTACAAACAAGCAAACGCTTTCGAGACAAGGTTAGGGCAGAAGAATTATATAAAAAAGTAATTGAAGGTCCTTTTACAAATAATGTATTAAAACTTGAAGCTCTTGTTGGATTGTGCGAATCATTACTCATCGAACTGATAATATCAAATGAAGTGGATATAGTAAATGAGATGAAGCCCTACATAGAACAACTGATTAATTTATCTCAACAATGGGAATCGGATTACTACTTAATGGAGGCTTATATTCTAAAAGGTAAATTGGCATTACTCATTTTTGAGATAAAAACTGCACGACGCATCTTAATTCAAGCGCAACGTATTGCCGAAAGACGCGGATTTAAGGATGTTGCAGTTGAAATCGGATACCTTCATGAAGACTTAAAAGGGAAATTAGAAACGTGGAAACAATTAAAAATTATGGATGCTCCCCTTTCCGAACGTATCGAATTAGCAGGATTAGATAATCTCGCCAAAGGGCAGTTCAGAAAGAAAATTAGGAGAATGGAACGAGTTACTGAAGAGGAGGTTATCGTATACAAAGACTCACATTTGTGTTTGGTATGCAAGGGAAATGTAGGAGGTTTTAACGTTTTCATTTGTCAACAATGCAAATCAATCTATTGCAGGTCATGTGCTAAAGCCGTAATTGAGATTGAAAACGCTTGTTGGACATGTGAAAACCCCATAGACATATCAAAACCCATAATGCTCGATAAACCTGAACAGAGAGATGTAAAAAAGAAAAATTAGAATATAAGATTAAGCAGAATCAATGATAGTATTAAAAAGAAATAGACTTGAATACCAAGCATATAGCTAAGTTAGATATTACTTTTTTAAACTAAACTAAATGATAATGTCTTAATTCTAAACAGAGTATGGGGACTGAGGGAGTTTCCGAAAACAAGAAAATCTTGCTTGCTTTTGAACCCCCGACCGACAGGTGTCCACGGAACAGCTTTTGCTTAAAGGATCTGGAGCCTGCTGTGTTCGGCTATT